>DATCHY010000237.1:0-5080 GCA_036508065.1 Geomonas sp.
CACCGGCGCATGCAGGAGCTTCTTCTTCCCGATACCGTCATGGCAGGTTTTGCAGAGCTCGCCCCCCTTTGCCACCAGCTCAAAGCTCTTTTTCCCCTTCACCGGGTGCTCCTTGTCGCGCCGCACGTGGCAGGAGAGGCAGTCCCCCTCCTTCACCGGCGCGTGCTGCTTTTTGATAGCAGCAATGTCGGCGTGACAGGCCGAGGTCAGGCAGTTTTCTCCCCTGGCGGGAGCGGCTGAGAACAGGGAGATACTCACAAGCGCGACTGCAGCAATGGCTAACATCTTCATGGATGGCACCCTACCGGAAATGATCTGTAGAATAGTTACAGCTGAATAATAATCTAATCAGCTAACCGACTAAAATAAGGGAGTATTTGAAGCGCACAGACAAAACAGAGCCTGCCCGGCCCGACATCCGGGCACCATCAGACAGACCTCGCCGCAGGATATTCCATTTTCCCACCAAAAAGCTACTACAATTTATCAGTTTTTGTACCAGAAACCGAAAAAGTTTCCAAGTTCAAATGAAGTTATTCCAATAATGCGTCGTTGTCGTTGGACCAATAAAGGCTGCGACTGGCAAAAGGAGGTCTGCTTTGTGAGGTTCGTTGCGAAGATCAATACGGGGTTGGTCGAGGTACAGAACTGCATAAACAGTGTTTCTCACTGCTCAAACCTCTGCAGTCTTTACATCGTGGAAGAGACAATACGGAGCGAAAAAAGGCATCCACTCAAGCAACATCGTTCAAAAGAGCGAAGAGAGTGAATACCAGGGCGGATCGACAACTGTCATAACGGAGGCCCAATGCAAGGCAAGACTATGCCGCTCGCCTGCAACTGTGCTTAAAGATCAACGTCACCCCTCTGGGTAGTCGGAAAGCGCCATGAAGGTCTCCTTCAGCTCGAAAGAGAAGATGGCGAACATCCTGTCGGCGAGACGGGTCGTGAGAAGCGGCGGAAAGAGCGGCACGGCCAGGCGGTAGATCAGGTCGAGGAGCCCATCGTGCGGATTTTCCTCGAGGAAGAGCGCGCCGTACTGCAACACCGGTGCGAAGAGCAGCGCCTCCTCCATGACGGCGTCGTCCTCGCTGAAATAGGGGAGGATCATCTCCAGCGAGAAGCAGAGGCCGGAGCCGCCTGCGTCTTCGGCTATGCAGAGCAGCACCTCGTCCTGGGGCGAGCCGAATTCCAGAGCCTCGGGTGAGAGATCTCCGGCGGGAAGCACCATCACCTTGCCGTGGATAGGATCTATGCCGTAGGGCGCGCCGCGCCCCTGCAGAAAGCGCTCAAGTGCCTGGTATCCCTTGGTCTGCAGTCTCCCCATGCCCCGATAGAAGGCTGGGCGGAACCCGTCCCGGTTGGCGATCAGCTCCTCGAGCGGAATGAACTCCTGCTCTCCCCCTGCGGGTCTTGCGCTCCTGTTCTCGGTATTGTTCACAACGAGCTTCAGGTGCGACCTCTTGCGCTCGTCTTTGTCCTTAGTCATCTGTTCTGCCACCCTCCCTTAATGCTGCCTGTACTCTTTAATACACCCCCGGCGAGACGGGTGTCAAGAAATCCCTCCCTCCCCCTACCCTTCAGCTACCACCAGACCGTCCCTGAGGTGGATGGTCCGGTCCGAGTAATCGCAGTTCTCCGGGTTGTGGGTCACCATCACCACGGTCTGTCCGGCGTCGTTCAGGGCGCGGAACAGGTTCATCATCTCCAGGCTGGTCTTCGAGTCGAGGTTGCCGGTCGGCTCGTCGGCGAAGAGGATATGGGGGGAGTTCACGATGGCGCGCGCGATGGCCACCCGCTCCTGCTCGCCGCCGGAGAGCGCGTTCGGCAGCCGGTCCGCCTTGCCGCCCAGCCCCACGCGTGAAAGCGCCTCCCCCGCTGCGGCGACCTTCTCCCTGGTCTTCAAGCTGCGTATGGCAAGCGGCAGCATGACGTTTTCCAGGGCGGTCAGGTAGGGGATCAGGTTGAAGGACTGGAACACGAAACCGAGCTTGGCGGAGCGGAAATCGGCGAGTTTCTCCCCCGAAAGGGCGTAGAGGTCGACCCCCGCCATCTCCACGGTCCCCTGCGAGGGGCGGTTCAGCCCACCCAGCACCGAAAGGAGCGTGCTCTTGCCGGAACCAGACTGTCCCATGATGGTGATGAACTCACCCTGGGCGATGCAGATATCCACCCCGCGCAGCGCCTCGACCGTCTCGTCTCCGCTTCGATAACTCTTGGCGAGATCGCGTACTTCGATAAGTGACATAGCTGAGAAACTCCTTCTGGTGCTTTTTTACAATGCCCTGAGCGCCTCGGTCGGATCCATTTTGCTCGCGTGGAGCGCCGGGTAGAGGCTCGCCACCAGGGCGAGCGCCAGCGAGAGGCCGAGGGAGCCGAAGCCGACCAGGCCGTCCCAGACGAGCGCCACCTGCTTTCCCTCGGCCATGAACGGGAGCGCGAGCCGCGCTCCGCCCATTCCGGCCCCGTAGCCGAGCAGGCCCGCCAAAAGCCCGACGACGGCCGCCTCCAGCAAAATGATGCGCATGATGTGGCTCTTTCTGAACCCGATCGCCCGGAACACGCCGATCTCCGTGGTCCGCTCGTTGACGCTCCCCATCATGGTGACGAAGACGATCAGGGAACCGATGAAGACGACGACGCCGGCCATGGCGTAGGAGAAGCGGCGGAACTGGTCCAGGGACTTCAGGCGACCCTCCACGACCTGCTGGATGGCGCTCACCTTGGCGTCCGGGAGCTTCTCGGCGATCTGCAGCACCATGTCGCCGATCGGGCAGCCGGAGCAAAGTGCGGCCACCTCCACCAGGTTGATGCGCCCCTCCTTATTGAGGAGCCTCTGGGCCACGCCCAGCTGGGCGAAGACCAGGGAGTCGTCCTGGGACCCGGTCTGGTCCAGTATCCCGGTCACCTTGAAGCGCTCCCCCTTGATCTCCAGGGTATCGCCGGTGCTGACGTTCAGCACGCGGGCGGCGTCCCCCCCCAGAAGCAGTTCGTTGCCGGCCTTGGGCGCCTCCCCGAAGATCTTCCACCACTGCTTGAGCTTCAGTTCCTTGTCGAACTGCACCCCGATCAGGAGGACCTGCTTGCCGGCCACCTGCACGCCCCCCAGCACCTTGGGCGCCACCGCCGAGATGTTCTTGGCGTTCTTGATGGTGGCGATCCGGGCCAGGTCCGATTCCAGGATCTCCTTTTGGTCGAAGGTGACACCGCCCAGGCTGATGCCGCCGTAGGTCATGGCGAGCCCGTATTGCTGCGGGGTGATCAGGATGTTGGCCCCGAACTCATCCATCTTGCGCTCTATGTCGCCTGACATTGACTTGGTCAAGGTGATCAGCGTGACGATGGTGGCAATCCCGACGGTGAGCCCGACCGTCAGAAAGGCCATCTTCGCCTTGCGGCGCCGCAGGTTGTTGAACGAGATGTTGTGCAGTTTCATTTTTGAACACCTATCAAGTGATGAGCTGACCCTACGACCAGCACTAACGGCAATAGAATGCGGATTAAAAACAAACCAGAATCTTTCTTGCCACAAAAAAGCACAAAATACACAAAAAAAATTCGAAACAATTCAACACCAGTCTACCAATCACAAACAACACAAAGCATAGAGCCTAACCACAGAGGTACACAGAGGTACACAGAGGAAAATCAAAACCTGATTTATGTTTGAAGCAAAAAAACTTAGCCATTGTTTTACCAGATTAGCGCTGATCTTCCGCTGTTCCAGTTCCTCCCCCTTCAAGGGGAAGGTCAGGAGGGGGATGGGGTTCTTTTGGCGCCGAGCTAACCCATCCCCACCCCGCCCTTCCCTTGAAGGGGAGGGAGTTCCTCCAGCGGAAGATCGGCGCTAATCAGGTTGTTTCAAGGTTTCCTCTGTGTTCCTCTGTGCCCTCTGTGGTGAGGCTTTGTTTTGAATGCGGGAATCTTCAGAAGAAGCGTGCGCCGGCCTTGAGGTCTGCTACGCTGATGCGTAAATTTGCGCCGTCGATCTTTGCCGGAAGGTGCGAAGGGTTGCATCCGCCGCCCGAGGCCGCGCCGATCCGCGCGATGGCGAACTTCTGGTTGCAGTTCTTGCAGATCATCTGATCGCCCTGCTGCACATATCCTTTCTTCTCCTTGAAGCAGACGTCACAGGCGTCAAAGGCCGTGTGGATGGCCCCGTCGCGCCCCTTCACGATGAAAAAGTTGAGCTCCTTGCCGCCGTCCGCAAGGCGGTAATAATGGGCAGTCCCGTCGCTTACCTTGGCGACCGGAACCGTCACCACGCCGTTTACCGGCTTGACATTTTCGTACTTCCCAAGACCAGGGATAGAGAAGCCGAACGCTGCCGTCACTGCGACAAGCAGGGAGAGACCGACCAGGACACCGTATTTCACGCCGTTGTTACGCTTTTTTTCCATTGCAAAACTCCTCTTGCCTGCTGTTATTTGCACGTCTGTTATTTGCACGTCATTTGCCGCCGCACCCCTTGGCGCCGCAGCAGCCTGAACCGGCCGACTGCCTCCCTATATCCCGGCCCGCGATCTTCTTGAACTGTTCCGGCGTAAGAACCGTCTGGACCGTACTGGCAAAGCCAGTCGCTACGACCCTCTGGGCCAGCTTCTCCGGCGCCACCTGCTTCGAGTCGTACCCGGCGATCACCCAGCCCCCCTCCAGATCAACCTCGGTCGCCGCGACTCCCCGCTCGGCCTGGAGGGCCTTGGTCACCTTGGAGATGCAGGCGCCGCAGGTCATGCCGGAGGTTTTCAGCACCACCACGGCGTCCGCTGTGGCGCCGACCCGCACATAAAAGGCGCACACACCCAGGATGACCATGACGGCGAGCACCAGACACGCATTGAGCGTTTTACTTTTCATGATCAAATCCCCGGTTGGTGCGGCGCTGCCGCGGCACGTTTTCGCTGAGGCTGCCAGCGTGAACGAACCTTGGTTTACAAGTAGCGTGCCAGGGGTTCATTAGTAGCTAACCGGGTGATATTATTCCCGGCGGGCAAAAAGCGAGACGAAAATCGGCCAAATAGCTGGGGAATATCCTCCAACCCGGCGTGGGATTTTCCACACACCGCACACCGAGTCCCGG
>DATCHY010000238.1:0-3859 GCA_036508065.1 Geomonas sp.
GTCGCCGTTCACTGCTTTCCGGGCGCGCAGCAGTACGGTCCCTTCATTTACAGGAGCATCTACCGGGCATTCCCCGACAAATTTGCCGTTGAGATACACCTCGGTACCGGTGTCTTCCTCTTCACACTGGACCCGCACGAGACTGTCGGCATAAGCCGGAAAAGACGCGATCAATACCAGCAGCACGCCGATAAGCACTGTTTGTTTCATTGTTCCCCCCCCCTGCAAATGGGTAAATTCATATAATTAGTGGTAGTGAAGACGATTTCATGGTACTTTCCCGCTTTTTTCCGGATTATACCTATTCGGTTTTTGATAATATACGTTAAATACGCAGTGTGCGATTTTTTTTTGCTAATTTATTGTGGCAAGTCACGAGGCAAAGGTAATCCGCTTTGGTTGAAATTTAGGAACTGGGATATTTAACCAGCCTTTATTACTGCCATCATCTAATTCGGCCTTCCCTCTTTTTAATGTTAAGTGGAAACTGCCGCCCCTAAATGGAGGGTGCCTTTATGTGGAGCAACTCCCCTTTCGTGTGCAGTCTTTCTCCGTTGTGCCTGATGCAATAGATACCTGCACACTTTCCATGCCGGCTGGTCCTTGCGGTATATTCCTGCATTCGACAACGCTCCGGGTGGTACTCTCTCGGGTAGGGCTCGTTCTCCTGTTGTAACGCCCATGGTCCCGTCCGTTGCCAATCAGTTTCATCGCGGCAATGCCGCGCTCGCGGTACGTTAAGTCCGCAAAACGCTCCCTACTGACAGCGGCAGTCTTGTTTCTTTGCTGTAATAATGTTATACCTTCCTAAGTTCAGTCACAGGGCCTGACGATGTTGATGAAGAGGTCGGAAGCTTCTGTGCTGCTGAAAGACGAAGAGACTGCGGTCCTTGACTGGAGCGAAAACGAGAAACCTACTGCGGCCCAGCTGAACGGCAGCTGCCTGGTCAACCGGGCCGATCTGCTCGACCGCGCGACTGAGCGCGCCACAATGGTGCCGCCGGAGCCCTTCGCGGCTGCTGGGACCGATCTGCACGGTCCCCCCCTGGCGAGGCGCTGGAGGCGGGCGGCATGTAGTGCGGCTTTTCGAACAGGATATGGGGAGATAGCCATGCACCCAAACGGCGAGGCGGTATCATGTTTCACCCTGCTCTGGCTCGCCGTCACGTTCCAGGGCGCCTCCGGGCTGCCGCTTCTGGTCCGGAAGGGGTCGGGCGCCGCCCAGCGACTGGCGGCATCCCTCATGCTGGCAGGTTCGCTCCTCGGTGCGGCCGGCGCCCTCTGGGCGCTGCTGGTGCCCGCACCGCAGACCGTCGTCCTCGCCTCCGGGCTTCCCTTCGGACCCGCCGAGATCGGCATCGACCCGCTCTCCGCGATCTTCCTGCTGCCGATATTCATCGTCACGGGATGCAGCGCCGTTTACGGCGTCGGCTACTGGCCGGCGCGCAAGCACCCCGGCAACGTCGGCAAACTGACCTTTTTCCTCGGCCTTTTGGCCGCATCACTCACGACCCTCCTTTTGGCGAGAAACACGGTGCTTTTCCTGGTTGCCTGGGAGGTCATGGCCTTTGCGGCCTATTTCGCCCTGACAACGGAGGACGAGAAGCCGCAGGTGCGCGACGCCGGCATCCTCTACCTGATCACCACCCACGTAGGCTCGCTCGCGCTCTTCGCCATGTTCTCCCTCTTAAAGGGGGCGACGGGCGCCTACCTGTTCCCGGCGCCGGGGATGCTCTCGGCGCAGAACGGGGTTGCGACCGGGATTTTCCTGACGGCTCTCTTCGGTTTCGGCTTCAAGGCCGGGGTCATGCCCCTCCACGTATGGCTCCCCTCTGCACACGCCAATGCGCCCAGCCACATCTCCGCGATCCTCTCCGGCATCGTGCTCAAGACCGGGATCTACGGCATGATGCGGGTCTTTTCCTGCTTCTTCGATATCCCTTCCTGGTGGGGCTGCACCGTGCTGGTTTTGGGAGCCTTCTCGGGTGTGGTGGGGGTCGCCTTCGCCATCGGCCAGCACGACCTGAAGCGGCTCCTCGCCTACCACTCAATCGAGAATATCGGGATCATCATGATGGGGCTCGGGGTGGCGCTGATCGGCGAAAGCCAGGGGAGCAGGGCCATGATCGTGCTCGGGCTCGGCGGCAGCCTGCTGCACGTCCTGAACCACGCCACCTTCAAGGCACTGCTCTTTCTCAGCGCCGGGTCCGTAATCCACGCCACCGGCACGCGGGAGCTCGAACTCATGGGCGGTGTCGGGCGGCGGCTTCCCTGGAGCTCCGGATTCTTCCTGGTCGGTGCCATCGCCATCTGCGGTCTCCCCCCCCTGAACGGCTTCGTGAGCGAGCTGATGGTCTATCTCGGCTTCTTCACGGCGATCCGGTCCGACCACGGCTACGCGGGGTCCCTCGCTGCCCTGGCCGCACCCGTCCTGGCGCTGGTCGGGGGGTTGGCGGTCGCCTGCTTCGTCAAGGTCTACGGCGTCGTGTTCCTGGGGCTGGCGCGATCAAACGACCACGCCGACGGCCATGAGGCATCCTCCAGCATGCTGCTCCCCATGGCGTTTCTCTCCCTGGTCTGCGTGCTGATCGGGGTGCTGCCCGGGCTGATCGGCCTCCCGCTCAATAACGCAATTCTCAGCTACCAGAGTTCGCTGGAGCCGCTGGGGATAGCCAACCTGGTCCCTTTGGGGTGGCTATCGCTGCTCGGAGTGGGGCTGCTCCTCTGCGCGGTGCTGTCCGCGCTGTACCTGGCCCGGCGCGCGCGCCGGCTGCCGCTCGCCGTCTCCGGCACCTGGGGGTGCGGCTATCTCCGCCCGGGGCCGCGCATACAGTACACTGCATCATCGTTTGGCGACATGCTGGTCACCTGGTTCCGGGGCGTGCTCTGCCCCGAGGTGCATCGGAAAGAGGTGTCCGGACTCTTCCCCGAGCCGGGGAGTTTGGCCAGCCACATCCCCGAGACGGTGCTGGAGCGGATCTATCTCCCCTTTCTGGAATATCTCTACCTGAAGACCGCACCGGTACGGAGACTGCAGAACGGTAAGCTGAACATCTACATCTTCTACACCTTCATCACGCTGGTGGTGCTTTTTGTCGTGACCACGCGCTAAGAGTTGGTCAGAACCCGGGACAGGTTCCTTGGGGAAGACTATTGGACAGCAACTGCAGAGGGGACCTGGATCCATAGGGCATGCTGGTTATAAATGACGCATTTCTTCATTGGATATTTTAAAACGCGCCCGTTTGTGATACAAAGAGGGCGCAACGCGCGCCCCGGTTCGGCGTCATGACCTTCACGGTCATTTTTTTGCCGGTCTCTCACCTGACCCGGGACAGATTAAGATTAAGAGATGCCGCCAGGGTTTGAAAAGACTGAGACGCATGCAATGCGTCTCTACCCGGGTAACTATTCAGCATCAGTCGACCCATAACAACCAACCTAAAGCATAAAGCCTTACCACAGAGGTACACAGAGGTTCTCAGAGGATAATCAAAACCTGATTTATGCCATTGTTTTAAGATTTCCTCTGTGTTCCTCTGTGCCCTCTGTGGTGAGGCTTTTGTTTGTTTGTAATTGCCTTTTTCTTGAAGTTTGCTGAATAGTTGCAATTTATTTAATGTTTTTTTCCGTTCCCGGCGCCTGGAAATCGCGGCGGCGGTCCGACTTCGCTGTTAGCAGCCAGAAAGGTTTGCAATGTTTCAAAACTTGATGCGAGACCCCTCCGCTCTCGTGCTTATCGCAATGGCACTCACCGCGTTATCCGGTGTTCCCGGGTTGTTTCTGCGGCGCGGCGCCGCAGGACAGCGCATCGCCACGCTCTGCGCCCTCGCCGCCTCCTTGCTGGCGCTCCCCGCGC
>DATCHY010000239.1:0-3291 GCA_036508065.1 Geomonas sp.
ACGTCAATGTCATGCAGGAGGGGGTGGCGAGCATGACCACCGGGCTCTTCCGCGACTGCGTTTCAGCACTCTCGCTCCTTGGCGTCATCTTCTACCGGAGTTGGACACTCGCTCTGATCACTTTCGTCGTCATCCCGGTCACCGTCATCCCGGCACGCATGATAGGCACGAGGATCAAGAGGCTTTCCAAGCAGGGGCAGGGGAAGCTCGGCGCCCTGACCAGCATCCTCCAGGAGACCTTTACCGGCATCAAGGTGATCAAGGCCTTTGGTCTGGAGGGGCGCGAGACGGAGAAGTTCCACCAGTGCAACGCCGAACTGTACACGACGCTCCGTAAGAGCATCAAGTACGCCGGCCTTTCCACCCCGATCATGGAGTTCATCATCTCCTTCGGGATCGCCGCGGTCATCTGGGTGGGGGGGAGCAGCGTCATGCAGGGGAAAATGAGCGCCTCCGAATTCTTCTCTTTCATCGCCGCCATGATTCTTCTGTTCACCCCGATCAAAAGGATTATCAGCACCTACAACGTGGTTCAGGGTGCACTGGGCGCGGCGGAACGGGTCTTTGAAATCATCGATGAAAAACCGGAGATAGTGGACGCGCCGGACTCGCTGGATCTAGGGCGCGTCGGCGGCGAGGTGGAATTCAGAGGGGTCTCCTTCAGGTACGACGATGAGTACGTGCTGCGGGACGTATCGCTGCAGGCGCACAAGGGCGAGGTCGTCGCGCTGGTCGGACCTTCCGGTGGCGGCAAGACGACGCTCGTTTCGCTCATCACCCGATTTTACGACCCGTCGGAAGGCGCCGTACTGGTGGACGGGCATGACATCCGGCAGGTGACGCTCAAGAGCCTCTTGAATCAGGTCGCCCTGGTCGACCAGGAGACCATCCTTTTCAACGATACCATCGCCAACAATATCCGGTACGGCAGGTCGGAAGCGACCGATGCCGAGGTGGAGCAGGCCGCATCGGCAGCCTACGCCCACGACTTCATACTGGAGCTTCCCGAGGGGTACCAGACCAACATCGGCGATCGCGGCGTCCGGCTCTCGGGAGGGCAGCGGCAACGGATATGCATCGCCCGCGCCATACTCAAGGATGCGCCGATCCTGATCCTGGACGAGGCGACCAGCGCGCTCGACACCGAGAGCGAGCAGATGGTGCAGGCGGCCCTTAACAACCTGATGGCGAACCGGACCACCTTCGTCATCGCCCACCGCCTCTCCACCATCATCCATGCCGACCGGATCATCGTGCTGGAGAAGGGGGGCATTGCGGAGATGGGGAGCCACCAGGCGCTGCTGGACAACCAAGGGCTCTACAGCCGGCTGCACGGCATGCAGTTTAAAAACTAGGTGAAACAGAATCGTTCTTCTAAGGATCAGGATGGGAATTACGTGCTAAAAGAGATTCGCTGGTACCTTGAAACCGTGCTTTTCCTCTCCGTGTCACGCTCCATAGCGTGGCTGCCGGCCGGCCTCGTCCAGCCTGCCGGAAAGTGGCTGGGAAGACTCCTCTTCCTGCTGCTGAAACGGCGCAGGCTGATCGCCATCAAGAACATCTCCGATTCCTTCCCGTACCTGGAGCGGCAGCCGGGGTGGGTGCGGCGCGAGCCGGCCGAGCTGGCACGCGAGACCTTCGAGAACCTCGGCAGGTCCGTGGTGGAGGACTGCAAGGTCTACAACGGCAAAGGGCAGTACATCATCGACGCGGTCGAGTTCCGCGGGCTCGAGCACTTCGAGCAGGCAAAGGCCCGCGGCAGGGGGATCGCCTTCATCACCGGGCACTGCGGCAACTGGGAGCTGATGGCCCTCTCCTTCGGGGCGCGCTTCCAGACCATGACCTCGGTGGCTAAGCGCCAGGGGAACCCGCGCCTGAACGACGTACTGGAGAAGATGCGCAGCGGGCACGGCAACAGCCTGGTTTACCGAAACGGCGCGCTGCGCAGCCTGTACGCCATCTTGAGGAAAAACGGGATCGTCGGGGTACACATCGATCAGGCCTCCTCACCCAGCGACGGCGAGCTGGTCGATTTCCTCGGCCGCCCCGCCTGGACTACCAACATGATGGCTCGCATGGCTCGCAGAAACGGGGTGCCGATGCTCCCGGTCTTCATCCACCGCGAGGGGGCCCGGCAGGTGGTGCAGATTCATCCCGAAATCGCCCTCGGGGCGGAGGATGGCGCCGAGGCGCAGGACACCGCCCTGATGACTGACTGCATCGCCGCCTACGTGGTCGAGCACCCGACGGAATGGTACTGGATACACCGAAGGTGGAAGCGTGCACCCCAGCCCGACGCGGCCAGCGCCCCAGCGGTGGATCCTAAATGAATCGAGCCGTGGGACTGGCACTGACTGAAGCACGCGACATCGGGGACGGCTACCAGCAGTTCACCGTGGCCGGCAGGATCGTGGTGACGCGCCCCTGGGCCGCGCAGGCACTGCGCGAGGCGCTTGCCGCAGGGACGCTCTACGCCTGGGCCGCAGCGCAGCCCGGCTGCGACGTGATGCAGGGGCGGGGCGCCTGCTACGGGGTGGAGCTTCCGTCCGAGAGCGCCGTTGTACCGGTCGTGGTGCGCCGCAACCGGCACGGCGGTCTGCTGCGCTACCTGACCGGGGAGCAGTTCCTGACGCCGACCCGTGCCCCGCTGGAACTCTCCAACTCGCTGCGGCTGGCGGCGGCCGGCATCCCGACGCCGGAAGTCGTCGCCTACGCGGTGTACCCGACCTTTGGCGGATTGGCCCGCTGCGATGTGATGACCAGGCGGCTTCCCCCCGGTGCCGACCTGCCGGAGGCCTGGCGCACCGCTCACCCCGGCGCGCGCGACGCGATGCTGGCTGGGATTGCAGCGCTGCTGCGCGCCCTTGCCGCGTGCGGCGCCTGGCATCCCGACCTTAACCTGAAGAACATCTACCTGGCGGGGGCTCCCGCCCCCGCAGCCTACCTGCTCGACGTGGACCGGGTGCAGTTTTGCCCCGGGGAGGAAGTCGCTGCGCGCAACTTCGAGCGCTTGGCACGCTCCGCCCGCAAATGGCGCGAGCGCTGGGGGCTTGACTTTGACGAGGATGCGCTGGCTCGGCTGGCGGCACTCGCGATGGAGAAAATGTAATGAGTTATGCCACAGATCGTGTTTGCATCGTCATGATGAGCGCCGTGGGCGACACGGTGCACGTCCTGCCGGTGCTCCATGCGCTTAAGCGCAGCAATCCCGCGCTGCGGGTGACCTGGATCCTCCAGCCGGGGCCGGCCATGTTAGTGCGCGGCCATGAACTGGTCGACGAGATCATCCTT
>DATCHY010000240.1:0-4094 GCA_036508065.1 Geomonas sp.
GTTCACTTCCTATTGCTTCCTTCAGACCCTCCCGTTGCCGGTAACGCCCTTGCAATTCGGATTGTCTTCCCCCTGGTCGGGGTGACACCTGTTTCTTTCAACAGGCCGGGGTTTGCCCGCTACGCTGGGCAAACCAAAAAAGGCCCGATGCAGTTGCATCGGGCCTTTTCCAAAATAATAACTGGCGTTCAATCTATGAGACGCTTTCCTCTTAACCGTCGGTGGAAAGCTAGTCGGGGGTCGAGATGCATGCTCAGCAAGTGACCGTGCAACCCGGTGAACCCTTTTCGCAATCCCCTTTTTCAAGCGGTTTTTACGCGCCTGACGGATGAGATTTAAGGCACTTCGGCTTGGTCTCCTTGAACGCCAGCTACCAACTCCAAAGTACCGTAGGAAGTCTTATGAGCCCACTGCCCTTTTTTCAAGCATCCCCCTGGAAGACGTTTCAGGCATTTCCCTTTTCAAGGAACTGCACACCACGTCTGAACCTGGGAAACCACATGGCGAGTATCGACAGGTTCCTCAAATTAACCTCTACATGCACCCCAGAGCTGCTTTTCAAAGATCATTCTCTTTCTCTCTTCTATGATTTTATTCTACTCCCCCCCAAAAAAAGAGTCAATAGGTGCCAAATAGAGTGAGAGACAGGAACGTTGCTTGCCTATGAAGCTCTCCCCTTTGCCACCATGGTGCGGAAGCTGACCATTTACAGCTACTCGACCACCTTCAGATTACGGTCACCTCTTGGTCGACGGTGCGGCATCTTTTTGTCATAGAAATGTGTTACCTGGGGGCTGGGCTTGCTCCGCCCTTTCCGGTGATATCGTGGGGCTCTGGAGCGTAACTGCCAAAGACTTCCCACGCACGGTGCACCGGTTGTGCGCTTCCGCTGGTATGGTAAAATTGGGCATCCTGGAGGGGATTATGGCGATAACTTTTGATCAAGAGATGAAGGCGAGGAAGGAGCGCATGGTGAGCGAACACCTCCTGGCACGGGGCGTTCGCGACAAAGCCGTCGTTCGGGCGATGAGGGAGGTGCCGAGGGAAGCCTTTCTCCCCCCGGGGATGGAACGTTTCGCCTACGACGACGGCCCGCTCCCGATCGACGCGGGGCAGACCATATCACAGCCCTACATCGTCGCCTTCATGATTGAGGCGCTGGAATTGCAGGGGGATGAACGTGTGCTGGAAATCGGTACCGGTTCAGGCTATGCCGCTGCAGTTCTGAGCCGTTGCGCGGCGGAGGTCTTCACGGTCGAGCGCATCGCGAGCCTGGCGGAAAGCGCCCGCATGCGGCTGCAGGAGCTCGGCTACCACAACGTGACGGTGCACCTGGGGGACGGGACGCTCGGCTGGCAGGAGCACGCCCCGTACGGTGCCATAGTGGTGACCGCAGGTGCGCCCAAGCTGCCCGGTGAACTGCTAAGCCAGCTCGCGCTTCAGGGGAGGCTAGTGATACCGGTCGGGCCGACCCAGCATCTGCAGACCCTGGTCCGGGTGCGCCGGGTGGGGGAGAGCGACTACCGTCACGAGGAGCTCTGCCCGGTCCGATTCGTGCCGTTGATCGGGGAACAGGGGTGGTAGGGGGGGAGCCATGAAGAAGATGCGCATTGCGGTCTGCGGCTTCGGCAAACTCGGCAGGGAGTGCGCACTGAACCTGCTGGACGACGACGCCGTCGAGCTTGCGGGAATCGTCAGGAGGCCGGACTCCCTGGCGCAGCGGCTTCCGGCGCCCTTTGCCGAGGTCCCCGCGGTTTCGGACACCAGCGAGCTCAAGGCTGTCGATGCGGCGCTTATCTGCGTACCGGCCGACTTCGTGCTGGAGACGGCCCGCAACCTGCTGCAGCACCGCATACCGATCGCGGAATGCGCCATCCGGCACGAGGCCGAGGCGGCCGAGCACAGGGCGGAGATCGACCGGTTCGCCAGCCGCCACGGCGTCGCGGCAGTGGTCGGCGCCGGGCTCGATCCCGGGGCTCTTTTGCTCTTTCGTGCCCTGTTCGGCCTGCTGGTGCCGAAGGGGCACACGGAGACCAGGTGGAGCATCGCCAAGAGCCTGCACCACACCAGTGTGGTGAGGGGGGCGCCGGGGGTGCGCGATGCCCTTGCCACGGAGCTTAAGGACGCGCAGGGCGAGCTGCAGCGCTACCTCTACCTGGAGCTTGACCCGGGGACCGACCTGGAGCCGGTGGCGCGTGTCATCCGCAGCGATCCGCTCTTCCTCGGGGAGTCGCTCCAGATCTTCGCCGTCCCGAGCGTCGCCCAGCTGGAGGAGGAGGGGCACGGGGTACTGCTCCGGCGGCTCTCCAGCGCCAGCGCCCGCGAGCACCGCAGCTTCCTCATTGAGGGGAGGTTTTCCGAGCCCGCGCTGAGCGCCCAGGTCATGGTGTCAGCCGGCCGCGCGCTCCCGAAGCTTGGGCGCGGGGCGCACACGCTCTTCGACCTGCCGCTTGGGACCCTGCTAGGCGAGCGCGGGGATGGGGAGTACCGCTGACGGGGGGATCTCGTTCAGGCTATGAAACAGGGTCTCCTCCTTCAGGGCGGTCAGCCTCAAAAGGAGCCGCAGCAGCGGGGCCGGCAGCGGAGCCGGGATCTCGAGAGCCTCCTCGGTCGCCGGGTGGACGAGCCTGGTCGTGAAAGAGTGCAGGACGTGTCCGGTGAACCCGGGGAGGACCCTGCCGCCGTAGCGCTTGTCCCCAAGGATCGGGTGGTCCAGCATCCGGAAGTGCTGCCTGATCTGGTGCATCCTCCCGGTAAGCGGGTAGACGGCCACCAGGGAGCCCGCGCTCCCCTGGAAGAGCCGCAGGTACCGGGTCTGCGACTCCTTACCGTCCAGCGGAAGGTCGATAAGCCCCTCTTTCGGCAGTTTCCCCTCCACCATGGCCAAGTAAAGCTTGCCGAGCCCCTCATTTTGCACCATTTTGCCGAACATCCCCGCAGCGACCGCGCTCTTCGCCATGATGATGGCGCCCGAGGTTCCCTTGTCGAGGCGGTTCACCGGTCTAAGCCTGCTCACTCCGTCCCTTCTTTGCAAAAAGCTGTCCCCGAGATCGACCAGGTTAGCCTCTTCGGGGTCTTCGGTGCGGTGCACTGCAAGGCCCGGGGCCTTGTTAAAGCAGACGATCCAGCTGTCCTCGAAGAGGATGTCGAGCTCGGGGGTGGCACGGGCGAGGAAGGCGGCCGTCTTGCTGCTCTCCTTCAGGCAGACCGTGTCGGCACGCTTGAGTAGCTGGGCCGCCTCGGCCGGCGCCCCGTTCACGGTAAGGTGTCCGGCGCTCAGGAGCTTTTTGAGGTAGGAAAATTGGGCAGTCGGCAACAGGTTGCGCATAAAGCTGTCCACACGTCGGAAATGGTCTTTTGCTTCGATCTGATAAGTTAACATGGCGGGAGTATACCCTCATGAGGGGGGGCGGCGCAAGGGGCATTGCGCAGCCTCCCGGGGAGGGCGCTACAGCAGGTGGGTTTTCTCGAAAAGGTTGAGCGCTGCCGGGTCGCAGACCCGGTCCCGGCCGTTCACCTTCGCGCCACAAAAAAACAGGTTAAGGTTGAGGTCCAGGCTGAGAAGAATCACTCAACCTGGACCTTGACCTTAACCTGAGTTTCGGATGTGACCTTTTTTGTCTGACCTGTCCAGTGCCGGCGAATTACTTCCGGATGCTGTAGAACACGTCTTTACCGCGGAAGATGGCGACCTCGTCCAGCTCGTCCTCAATCCGCAGCAGCTGGTTGTACTTGCAGACCCGGTCGGTGCGGCAGAGCGAGCCGGTCTTGATCTGCCCGGCGTTGACAGCCACGGCGAGGTCGGCAAGCGTTGTGTCTTCGGTTTCGCCCGAACGGTGTGAGATGACGGTCGTGTAGCCAGCCCTTTTGGCCATCTCGATGGCGTCGAGGGTCTCGGTCAGAGTGCCGATCTGGTTCAGCTTGATCAGGATGGAGTTGGCGATCCCCTTCTCGATCCCTTCCTTGAGGATCGCCGGGTTGGTGACGAACAGGTCGTCCCCAACGATCTGGATCTTCTTGCCGAGTCTCTCGGTCATCTTCTTCCAGCCGTCCCAGTCGTTTTCCGCCATGCCGTCCTCGATCGAGATGATCGG
>DATCHY010000241.1:0-3838 GCA_036508065.1 Geomonas sp.
GCCGGACCGCAACATCTTCTCCGGGATCGAGCGCCTGCCGACCTTCATCGAGGCGGCGGAACTGCTGGTCACCGAGGCGATGGCCAGATCCGGCGGCAACCAGACCATCGCCGCCCGGCTCCTGTGCATCTCCCAGCCCGCACTCAGCAAGCGGCTCAAGCCGTCTCGTGGCTAACAATAAACCGCACTCTTTTTAATTTTGCCTCCCCTCCCTCTCCGGACCCCGCCAGGCAGCAATGGGTATAACCTGAGTTATAGGCATAACGCCGGTTATACCCATTCAAGCCGCCGGAATCAATCCGTTTTACCGTAAGAACCGTTTTTTGCCCCAACCTGGGTTATACCCATTGCGCCACCCGCCGCCTTCCACCGTATACGCTGAAACCCCGCACCCGGCGCCTGACCGCGCCTCCCGCACCCCTTGGTATACAAGTTGCTAACATTGTTTTGAATCCTCACGGGCATTATGCCGCCGATTCGGCTGAAACGGCGGGGACTTTCCCGCGCCAAACGACGATAAAACAGCAAAAGTTCAATTTTGATATCAAAGGAGAGAGCATGAACGGGAAAAGGTTTTATCAGCATCTGTACGTACAGGTACTGACGGCAATCGCCATCGGCATCGCGCTCGGCAACTTTTACCCGGAGGCGGGGGTTGCCATGAAACCGCTCGGGGACGGCTTCATCAAGCTGATCAAGATGATCATCACCCCGGTCATCTTCTGCACGGTGGTCACCGGCATCGCCGGCATGGACGACATGAAGAAGGTCGGGCGGGTCGGCGCCAAGGCTCTGCTCTACTTCGAGATCGTCTCCACCCTGGCGCTCGGCATCGGCCTCACCGTGGTGAGCCTGGTGCAGCCGGGTGCCGGCTTCAACGCCGACGTCACCAAGATCGACACCAAGGCGATCGCCGCCATCACCACCCAGGCGAAATCGCACAGCACCGTCGACTTCCTGATGAACATCATCCCCACGAGCGTGGTGGACGCCTTCGCCAAGGGTGACATCCTCCAAGTGCTGCTGTTCGCCCTGTTGTTCGGCTTCGCGCTCTCGGCGATGGGAGAGAAAGGCAAGCCGGTGTACCAGTTCATCGACAGGACCTCCCATGCCTTCTTCGGCGTGGTCGGCATCATCATGAAGGCCGCTCCGATCGGCGCCTTCGGCGCCATGGCCTTCACCATCGGCAAGTTCGGGGTCGGCTCGCTCTCCAAGCTCGGCCTGTTCATGGGCTGCTTCTACCTGACCTGCCTGCTCTTCGTCTTCGTGGTCCTCGGCACCATCGCCAAGATCTGCGGCTTCAACATCTTCAAGTTCATAGTTTACATCAAGGAAGAGCTCCTCATCGTGCTCGGCACCTCGTCCTCCGAATCCGCACTGCCGCGCCTGATGGTCAAGCTGGAGAACCTCGGCTGCACCAAGTCGGTCGTCGGCCTGGTCATCCCGACCGGGTATTCCTTCAACCTGGACGGGACCTCCATCTACCTCACCATGGCGGCGGTTTTCGTGGCACAGGCGACCAACACCCCGCTCACCATCGGCCAGACCATCACCATCCTTGCCGTGCTGCTGCTCACCTCCAAGGGCGCGGCCGGGGTGACCGGCAGCGGTTTCGTCACGCTCGCCGCCACCTTCACCGCGATCCCGACCATCCCGGTTGCGGGGCTTGCCCTCATCCTCGGCATCGACCGCTTCATGTCAGAGGCGCGGGCGCTCACCAACCTGGTCGGCAACGGCGTGGCGACCGTCGTGGTATCGCGCTGGGAAAACGAGCTCGACAGCGAGAGGATGCGCCGGGTCCTCAACAACGAGAGCGTGATCGAGGCCGACGAGCCCGAGCTGGCCATGGATCCGCTGACTTAAGAGTTCCGACGATACACGTCAGTAGACCGGGGAGGGTGCCAACGAGGCACCCTCCTTTTTTTGTGCCGTTCTCCGCTGTCATCGGCCGTATCCGGCCAACCATTGGTGGATCAAAGAATGCCCGGACTGTCAGGAGGGGGCCACTGTGCCATCTGAAGAAGGGTTATTGACAGTAACGAAATCAGCAGTAGTGTTAGTAACGGCAAAATTACGGACAGCAGCATGATCGGTAGTGGCATAAAAAAGGTTGGGCAATACGCCGCAAGGGGAAAGCATTACGACTGGCGCCGGAAGTCACCTGCACAGGGAGATTTCATCCCTGTCGATCCGCAGCATCAGCAAAAAATCCACTGGAACAGGAGATCATGATGAACATCCATGAATACCAGGCCAAGGAGATCCTGAATGCGTTCGGCATTCCCATCCCGCGCGGCCGCGTGGCACTGACGGCGGACCAGGTGGAGCGCGCAGCCAAGGAAATGGGGGGGCGCTGCGTCGTCAAGGCCCAGATCTATGCGGGCGGCCGCGGCAAGGCGGGCGGAGTCAAGCTGGTCCACCACCCGGAGCAGGCCCAGAACCTCGCCAAGGAGCTGTTCGGAAAGACCCTGGTCACCCCGCAGACCGGCCCAGAGGGGCTCCGGGTCCGGCGCATACTGGTCGAGGAGGCGGTCGACATCGCCCGCGAGTTTTATCTCTCCATCACACTGGACCGCGGCAGCTCGCGCTACGTCCTGATCGCCTCAGCCGAGGGTGGGATGGACATCGAGGAGGTGGCGGCGAAGTCCCCCGAGAAGATCCACACCCTCGCCATCGACCCCTTTACCGGGCTGCGGCCCTACCAGGCGCGCCACGTCGCCCTGCAGCTCGGCCTTACCGGAAGCGTCTGCGAAGACTGCGTGATCCTGATCCTGAACCTGTACCGCGTCTGCCTGGAGAAGGACTGCTCGCTGGTGGAGATCAACCCGCTGGTGGTCACCCAGGCGGGCTGGCTCATGGCGATGGACGCGAAGATCACCTTCGACGACAACGCCATTTTCCGGCACCGGGAATACCCCGACATGATGGACTACTCGCAGCTCGATCCGCTGGAAATCAACGCGGGCAAGTACGACCTCGCCTACATCAAGCTGACCGGCTCCATCGGCTGCCTGGTGAACGGCGCCGGACTCGCCATGGCGACCCTCGACGTGCTGCAGGAGTTCGGCGGCGAGCCCGCCAACTTCCTGGACGTAGGGGGCGGAGCGACGCGGGAGAAGGTTGCCGAGGCGTTCAAGATCATCCTGCAGGACTCCGACGTGAAGGGAATATTCGTCAACATCTTCGGCGGCATCATGCGCTGCGACGTGATCGCCCACGGCATCATCGAGGCGGCGAGCGAGGTGAAGTGCACCCTGCCCATCGTGGTCCGGATGGACGGCAGCCAGGTGGAGGAAGGGAAGCGGCTCCTCACCGAAAGCGGGCTGAACGTCCAGTGCGGCGACAACCTGGGAGACGCGGCGGCGAAGATCGTCAGCATGCTGGGGTAACCGCAGGGAATCAGGGAGCAGGGCGATCCACCGGGTCGCCCCTACGGGTTGGGGGCAAGTGGAGTTATGGGCCTGGTCATACTGAATAATTACCGAAACACTTGAGATTCTTGGTAAAGGGAGATTTTCCATGTCCATACTGATCAACAAGAAATCGAGAATTGTCGTACAGGGGATCACCGGCCGCAGCGGCTTGTTCCACACGCAGCAGTGCCGCGAGTACGGCAGCAACATCGTCGCCGGGGTCACTCCCGGCAAGGGTGGCATACATATCGAGGGGATCCCGGTCTTCAACACGGTAGCCGAGGCGGTGAAGTACACCGAGGCCAACGTCTCCATGATCTTCGTGCCGCCGCCGGGTGCCGCCGACGCCATCCTCGAGGCGTCAGCCGCGGGGCTCGACCTCGCTGTTTGCATCACCGAGGGGATCCCGGTGCGGGACATGGTCC
>DATCHY010000242.1:0-4523 GCA_036508065.1 Geomonas sp.
AAGCATCTCTCCGAGGACGGCATGGTGGTTGTCATCATCGGCATCAACCTGGTAAGCGGCGAGGTCATCTACGGCCCGGACATCGTCTCGCGCGGCTTCGTCTTCGAGGACGAGAGCCAGCAGTACCTGGACGAGGCGCGCAAGGTGGTGCTGGACTCGCTCGCCCTGCTGAACGCCGAGGTGCTGACCGACTGGAGCGAGGTGAAGCTGGAGGTGCGGCGGGTGCTGCGCCGGTTTTTCAAGAAGACCATCGAGCGGCGGCCGGTCATACTGCCGCTGATCCTGGAGATGTAGTCCGGGTCCAAGTCATAGGATCGAATCCAGGTCATAAATCGAAGAAACCTTTCCCTGCCCACCGTTCGAACGCGTTTTTGGTGGGCGAGGCCCACCCTACCAGGATCAGATTGGTATCCGCGTTCTATGGATGTTGTTGCGGGAATTGAAGATCAACGATTATCGGCTTACGTGCCGCAGGGTTATCCATGACGACTGAAGAGAGTGTAGAGAAGAAAGAGAAGGTGACCAAGGAGATGAAGGGGATGGCGCTCGCCGCCGCCGGAATCTTTGTCGGCGTGGCACTTGTCTCCTTTAACGGCATGGACGGCTCCTTCAACAACGCCTCGACTGTGTCGGAGACGCACAACTGGGGCGGGCGCTTCGGCGCGCAACTCGCTGAATTTTTCCTGCAGCTCTTCGGCCTTGCCTCCTACGTGATCCCGGGTACCCTCATCTATCTCGCCTACCGGGCCTTCAGCCAGGACGCGGTCCGGTGGCGCCCCTACAAGAGCGCCGGGTTCGGGATGCTGCTGGTCGCCCTTTCGGGTATCTTCGCCTTCTTCCAGCCGACCACCGAATTCCTGGGGCAGCAGGTGCCGACCGGAGGCGGTGTCGGTGTCCTTTGTGCAGGACTCCTCCAGCGCGCCTTCGGCAAGATAGGGGCGTTTCTCATCCTGCTCCCGATGCTGGCTACCTCCGCGATGCTCCTGTCGCGCTTCTCTCTCATCCTTTTCGCCCAATGGTGGCTGGGAGCTGTGGGCGGAAAGTGGAGCCTCTACCGGCAGCGCCGCGCCCTGAACCGCGAGCTGGAACCGAAGGGCGAAAAGAGGGAGCAGCCGAAGGCCCACGCGGCCCCCGTCATCAAGCCGGCCGCCGTGCCGCCTCCGGTCAGCGCGCCGGCCGCCAAGAAGGCGAAAAGGCAGGACGAGAAGAAAGGTGCGCCGGTCCAGGAGGCGTTCGAGTTCATCAAAAGCGATGGCAATTACCGCACTCCGCCGCTCTCCCTGCTCGACCCGATCCCCGAGGCGGCCAAGAAGCAGGACCGGGAAGCGCTCACCATGAACGCCCGGCTCATGGAGAAGAAACTCAAGGATTTCGGTGTGGACGGCGAGGTGGTGGAGATCTGCCCCGGCCCGGTTATCACCATGTACGAGTTCTCCCCGGGCCCCGGCATCAAGGTGAGCCGGATCGCGGGGCTCTCCGACGACCTCTCCATGGCGCTGCAGGCCCACTCCATCCGCATCGTGGCGCCGATCCCCGGCAAGGGGGTGGTCGGCATAGAGCTTCCCAACCGGGACCGGGAGATGGTTTCCCTGAAGGAGATCTTCAACTCCGAGCAGTTCCACCAGGGGAAGATGAAGCTCCCGCTGGCGCTCGGCAAGGACATCGCGGGCAACCCACTGGTCACCGATCTGGCGCGCATGCCGCACCTGCTGGTCGCCGGCGCCACCGGGAGCGGCAAGTCCGTCGCCATCAACACCATGATCCTTTCCCTGCTGTACACCTCGACCCCGACCGACGTCCGGATCATCATGGTCGACCCGAAGATGCTGGAGCTCTCGGTCTACGAGGGGATCCCGCACCTGCTGCTTCCGGTGGTCACCAACCCGAAGAAGGCCGCGCTGGCGCTCAAGTGGGCGGTCGAGGAGATGGGGCGGCGCTACCGGCTCATGGCCGACAAGGGGGTCAGGAACATCGACTCCTACAACAAGGAGCTGGAGCGAAGCGAGAAGGAGATCGCCGAGAACAAGGCGCGCGGAACGGTGGTGGTCGAGGAGATCGAGGAGCACGAGGAACATGACGACATGGAGGAGCGCGAGGCGGCGATCCAGGCCTTCCTGGAGAAGGAGGAGGCGCTGGAGCACGGGCATCTTCCCTACATCGTCGTCATCGTGGACGAGCTTGCCGACCTGATGATGGTAGCCGGCCGCGAGATCGAGGAGTCCATAGCTAGGCTGGCCCAGATGGCGCGGGCCGCGGGGATCCACCTGATACTCGCCACCCAGCGCCCATCGGTCGACGTCATCACCGGCCTGATCAAGGCGAACTTCCCGGCCAGGATCTCCTTCCAGGTCTCCTCCAAGATCGATTCCCGGACCATCCTGGACGGTAACGGCGCCGAGTCGCTTCTGGGCGCCGGTGACATGCTGTTCCTCCCCCCCGGGACCTCCAAGATGCAGCGCTCCCACGGCGCCTTCGTCTCGGACGCCGAGGTGCAGCGGGTGGTCGAGTTCCTGAAGAAGCAGGGCAAGCCGGTTTACGAGAAGTCGATCCTGGAGATGAAGTCGGGCGACGACAAGGCGGCAGGCGTCGAGGAGGAAATGGACGAGCGCTACGACGACGCCCTCGCCCTGGTGGTGGAGGCGCGTCAGGCTTCCATCTCCATGGTCCAGAGGCGTCTGCGGATCGGATACAACCGCGCGGCGCGCATCATCGAGAGGATGGAGCAGGAAGGCGTGGTCGGTCCCTCGGACGGTACCAGCAAGCCGCGGGAAGTGTTTTTAAACAAAATCTAGAGTCAGAAACTCGCACACGGATTGAACGGAAACAAAGGGATGAAAACGGATAAGGCGATAAACGGGTTAACGGCTTAAGTCAAAGGCAAAGAGATTTTGAAGTATCTGTCTTTATCCGCATGTTTCCGTCAAATCCGTGTGCAACGCCTTTAGCTTTTATCCAAGGGGGAGTAATGAACGACTGTCGCAAGGCCGATCTGGCGCATTTTGCCGTGACTATCATTGGCAAGGACCGCCCGGGTATCGTGGCGGATACCTCGGAGGTGCTCTACACGCTGGGATGCAACGTGGAGGACTCCAGCTGCACCATGCTGGGCGGGGAGTTCGCCATGATCCTGATCATCTCCCACGAAAAGCCCTTCTCCAAGAAGAGGCTCGAGTCGGAGTTCGCCGCCAAAAACACCGGCAACGGACTTTCCGCCTTCATCCGGACCCTGAAGGACGACGAGATCTGCTACCGGGAACCGGAGGGGGAACTCTGCCTGGTCTCCGTCTACGGCTCCGATAAGACGGGGATCGTGTACCGGATCACCCGCGAACTCGCGGACCGCGGCGTTAACATCACCGACCTCAACACGAAGCTGATCGGCAGCCCCGCCGAGCCGGTCTACGTCCTGATGCTGGAGGCGGCACTCCCCCAGGGAATGTCGGTCGAGGACGCCTCGCGCCTCTTGGAAAATCTGAAAAAGGAGTTGAGTGTGGAGATCTCGGTGCGCCTCATCACACCGGTTTCCCTCTAAGCCATGGCCGTCCAGACTATCGTTATCTATCCCGACCCCATTCTGAAGTCGCCCTGCCCGCCGGTTGACCGGATCGATGCCGGCGTCCTGCAGCTTGTTGACGACCTGGTGGACACCATGCACGCCGGACCCGGTTCGGTGGGAGTCGCCGCACCCCAGATCGGGACCGCGCTCCGGGTCTGCGTGGTGGACGTCTCCAAGAACCGCCACGGCAAGGAGAACCACCACGGACTGCTGCTGATGGTCAATCCCGAGATCCTGGAGCGAAGCGGGAGCGCCGTCATGCGCGAGGGGTGCATGAGCGTCCCGGACTACACCGGCGACGTGGAGCGCGCGACCCGGATCACCTTGCGCTTCACCGAGCCCGGAGGCAGCGATCGGGAGCTTTGCGCGACCGGTTTCGAGGCGGTCGCCATCCAGCACGAGATGGACCATCTGGACGGCATGCTGTTCCTGGACCGGATCACCTCCCTGAAGACCGGCCTGTTCCGGCGCAAGAGTTACAAGTAACGGGATCCCGCCATTGCTTTTTAAAAACGATACAAAGTCAAAAACCCGCACACGGATTGAACGGATAACTGCAGATTAAGCTAAAGGCTAAAGGATTGAAGCTCAGGGGTTAGACTTTCGGTTGATCCCCAAAGATTTTGCCTGATCTGCCTTTATCCGTATAATCCGTTCAATCCGTGTGCGATGCCTTTTGCTTTTTGAGGACCCCGCCATGAAGTGGCTGCTGATCGCTTCCATCCCGCTCTACCTGATCGGCTCCTTTCGCCGTCCGCTCTTTGTGGCGGCCCTGCTGCTGCAGCTTGGCTATCTGGGCGGCCGTGGCCTGAGCCTCGGCAGGCTGCCGCTGATCGGGCCCGGGGACACCCTCGCCTTCTTCTCGTGTTCCATCGCGCTCATGTCGCTCCCCTTCGTTTACGCCCGCGAGCTTTCCGGCCAGCGCCGCTTTTTCTGGAGCTGCGGCGGGCTCGCCGCGCTCTTCGCC
>DATCHY010000243.1:0-6346 GCA_036508065.1 Geomonas sp.
TCCAGCCAGTGAGATACCACGACGCCATCAGCCGCCAGCAGGCGCTGCCAGGCCCGCGCTTCCAGTCCCGCCCCGGCTATGACGACCTCGGAGGTATCCCTGAGGAAGCCCCGGCGCAGGTGATGGAACTTGCAGCAGCGAAAGGCGTGGGAGGCGTATTCGTCCTTGGTTCGGGTAGCGCGTTCCGGGTGGTCCCGCCAAAAGAAGAGCGTTTCGGGCAGCCGGGCAAAGCGGACCCCCGCCGCTGCCATGCGCAGCCAGAGATCGTAGTCCTCGGCCCAGCCGCAGTCGCGATAGCCGCCCAACTGTTCCACGATGTTGCGCCGCGTCATGATGCCCGGATGGACGAAAGGGGACTCCACGTACAGGTCAAGCGTGACCTGGTCGTGATCCACGAGGGAATTCTGCCAGCTCTCGTAGGCGAGCATGCCGCGCTTCAGGTCGTTGCGGGGGAAATGACGGAAGCTGCAGGCCACCAGTCCGGTGTCCGGGTGCGCATCGAGATAGGATGCCTGCATCTCGAGGCGCCGGGGATGGCAGATGTCGTCACCGTCCATGCGCGCGAGCAGGGGAGCCCGACACGCGTTGAGTCCTGCGTTGAGCGCCGCCACCAGGCCGCCCCCTGCGCGCCGGATCACGCGCACCCGGGCGTCGCTGCGGGCCGCCTGCTCGAGGATAAACGGGGTCTTGTCGGCTGAGCCGTCGTCCACAACCACCAATTCCCAGTCGGCTAACGTCTGGAGGTAAAGGGAGCTCAAGGCAGCTTGGAGATAGCGTTCCTCGTTGCGGACCGGCATGAGGATTGAGATTCGGGGCGTGGAGGACATCAGGACCTTTGGTGCTCTGGGGACTGGTTGGGCGCAGGGCAATGCCCAGCGGCTTGCCGATAAACAGGCTAGCGAAAAATACCTAGACTGTTTGAAGTTGTCAAGCCTTCAATCCAGTCTCCCCCAGGGTGGAGTCAGAAGCAGAGAAGCCTGGTTAGCGTAATATTTCCATTCTTGCTGCCGGCCTCCTATTCCGGAGTCCTTCTGGTACAATTCTTGTCATGAGCTCGCCCCTTCGCGCCTGCACCCTCTCAGATACCGAAACAGTGCGCTACCGCGTTTACGGAAGCGGTCCGCTAACGCTCGTCCTGCTCCACGGCCTCGCGGCCCGCTCCGAGACCTGGACCGACCTGGTCCCCCTGTTTCCTTGCGACAGGTACACCCTTTATCTCCCCGACCTCCTGGGGTCCGGAGAGTCGTCCAAGCACAAAGGCGCTGATTACTCGATCCGGGCGCACAGCCGAAGGCTCCTTCGCTTCCTGGAGCAGGAGTCGCTTTCGGCGGTCACGCTGATAGGTCACTCACTCGGCGGAGCTGTCGTCCTTCTTGCTGCCATCGAGGCGATGCTCGGGAAAAAGGAGCATCTGCTGGCTTCGATGGTCATCATGGGCGGTCCGGGATACCTCCAGCGCCTGCCACTCATGGCCCGGATATTCCGGCTCCCCCTGGCCGGACCGCTCTTCATCGCCCTCTGCGCTCCCGATACCTGGACCAAATTCGGACTTCGGCTGGCCTACTACGACCGCCGCCTCGTCGACCGGGAGCATGTTGCCCGGTACGCCCCGTGCTACCGCGACCGGGACGCGAAGCGGGCGTTGGTGGAGACCTGCCGCCGGTTGGTCCCCCCTGACCAAGAGGAGATCACCGCGCGCTATGGCGATCTTAGCATTCCCGTCCTGCTCCTTTGGGGGCGGCACGACCGCATCGTGCCGCTTTCCCAGGGGACAAGACTCGAAGCTGCCATTTCGGGATCGAGGCTGGAGGTGATCGAGGAGTGCGGGCATAACCCGCAGGAAGAAAAGCCCGAGGAGACCTTTGCTATCATCGACAGGTTCATCAGCAACGTGGAGCGGAAGTCGTATCACACTGAATAAGGAGGCCGATTGAAAAAGAAAAGGCACATGCAACATTTTCCATTTACAGGTTTTGGTAGGGGCGACCCACCGGGTCGCCCCTACGGGTTGGGGGCAACTGGAGTTATGGGCTTAGTCACACTGAATAAATTACGAAGAAAATTGACTTAATAGGGGAAGTCATCTAATAGAAAAGTGACTTAATGGGAAACTAACCGGATAAGGAGAACAACTATGAGAGCACGAATCATGAAATTGATAATTGGCGCGTCAGCATTTGCCCTTCTGGCGAGCGGTTGCGCGACGAACCCCGACGGCAGTTACGAATTCAAGAAAACCGGGATAGGCGCGCTGGGCGGAGCCGCGCTGGGTGCCGGGGCCGGCGCGTTGATCGGCGGGAAGACGCACCGGGGGCGCAATGCCGCGATCGGCGGTCTTACCGGCGCAGTGGTCGGAGGCGGCGTGGGGAATTACATGGACCGGCAGGCAGCGGCCCTGAAGAAGAACATGCCCGAAGCGGAAGTGGTACGCGACGGCGACAAGGTGTTCGTCGCCTTGCCCTCGGGTATTCTGTTCGATCTCGGCAAGGACGCTTTGAAACCGGGGGCCAAGGAATCGCTCAGCAAGGCTGCGACTACGCTGAAGGATTCGCAAACCAATATCATCATCCAGGGACACACCGATTCGTCCGGGTCGGACGCGATCAATCAGCCTCTGAGCGAGAGGCGCGCCAACCACGTGCGCGATTTTCTGGTATCCCAGGGGGTGCCGGGCTCCCGCATGACCGCGGTCGGATACGGATCGAGCCGCCCCGCAGTCCCCAACGATAGCGAGGCGAATCGCGCATTGAACCGCCGTGTGCAGTTGGAGATCAGCCCCAATGCAAAGCTTAAAGCGCAGGAAAGCGGCAATAACTGACTCCGGCGCTGGGGCAAATCCCCCGCCGATTCTGCTGTGCCAGCCAAGAGGCGATCAAGGAGGAGAACCTCGGATGATTTGACTTGGGGCCGCGCCTAAAGCTTGCCCCCGGCAGGTAAGGTACTTTCTTTATGAGCCCGGTCCTTATCTGTTGACAACAGTCTTTATAATGTGACAATTTGTCCTGCGTTTGGGGGGCGGCTATTCAGGGCGAAGCGCCAAGCCGCCAAATCGAGCAGGTGCAACAAACAACCAGGAAACAATCAACAAGGGGCCGGGTCCCAGCGGATGGGAGCCGGCCTTTTTCGACAGTTAGGTGTATTCCGATGCCTCCCAAAGCCCATCCCCCTCCTGACCTCCCCCTTGAAAGGGGAGGAACTCGAACAGCGGAAGATTGGCGCTAATCAGGTACTTTTTGGGGCCTTAAAGGTTTCGTGCGCTACGCCGGCGCTGCATAGGTGGGAGGCGAACAATGCTGAGACTTTTTAGAATCGAAAGCGGGCTGATCAAAGAGGTCGATGTTGCAGCGGCTGAGCTGTCCGATCAGCTCCAGTGCGCCGACTGGATCGACGCCCATGAACCGGATGACAGCGAAAGGGAATTGCTGCAAACGCTGCTGCACACCGATCTGCCCGAATCCGATGAATTCGATGAAATCGAGACATCCGCCCGCTGCTTTGTGGATCAGGCCGGGATACATGTTCACTCGCTGTTTTTATCTCAGACCGAGGGACGGCATGCCACCGTTTCGGTGGCGTGCATTCTGCAAAGCCGGCACCTGATCACGATCCGCGAGGGGGATCTGGCCGACTTCCGGCTGCTGCGCATGCGTGCCAGGCGAGGACAGGTGGAGTGCAGCTCGCCGTCCGAATTGCTGATTACCTTGCTGGATCAGAAGGTGGAGAACCATGCGGACACCCTGGAAGATATCCACCGGCAGCTGGAGGGCGTCAGTTATCTGGTGCTCGAAAACGAGGAGGCCGATCTGGAAGATGCCATCAGCAAGCTCGCCAGGCTGGAGGACAGCAACGGCAAGGTCCGTCTCTGCCTGATGGACACGCAGCGCAATATTTCCTTCTTGTTGCGTCATCTGCGCAATCAACCGGACCTCGCCGAGACCATGCGGGAGATCATGCGCGACGTCGAAGCCCTGATGTCCCACACCACATTTCTGTTCGACAAGATCAACTTCCTGATGGATTCCACCCAGGGTTTTATCAATATCGAGCAGAACCAGATCATCAAGATCTTCTCCATTGCCGCCGTGGTGTTTCTGCCGCCTACCCTCGTTGCCAGCATTTACGGCATGAACTTCGCCTATATGCCGGAGCTTAAAATGGTGCTGGGCTACCCGTGGGCCTTGGGCCTGATGGTTATTTCCGGTATCGCGCCTTACTGGTACTTCAAGCGCAAGGGGTGGTTGTAACCGGCTGCCCGAAGGTCGGCGGCTCTCTCAAGTAGCAGCTTCCCAGCAGCTTCCCGGCGTCTTCTTCAGGTAATCCTTCACGTCGGCGGCGGCCCTGGCGATCTCGACCGCCGAGGCGTACTGGTCGGCGCTGCAGTTGATGACGGAGATGGAGATGGTGGTGACCGGGAAGAATCGCTGTACGCCATGACGATCGCACCTTTCGATACCTCCCGCCTTACGGTCTTCGGCGCTGAAATGCCCGATTACTTCGGCATCGAAGCTTTTGATGACCGCCTCGCAAACCGCTGCCACCTTATCTGCTGACACCACCATGACGAAATCGTCTCCCCCCACGTGACCGGCAAAATCCTTAGCACCCCCGTGTTCGCGCACTGCCGCGTGAATCAGGTAGCCCGTGACACGGAGCAGTTCGCTTCCTTTGGCATAACCGTAGTGAGCCCCGAACGGTTTGAAGTTGTCCAGATTGGCAGAGCAGAAGGCAAACGGCGCACCGCTTTTCAACCGCTCATCGAGGACCCGTTCTATGGCGAGGTTCCCCGGCAGGCGGGTGAGCGCAATGGTGTCGAGATTCATCTGCTCCAGTTCCTGGAGCCTCGCCGCCATCTGGTTGAAATCGCTGGCGAGGTCGCTGATC
Source organism: Geomonas sp. (assembly GCA_036508065.1). Taxonomy (GTDB): domain Bacteria; phylum Desulfobacterota; class Desulfuromonadia; order Geobacterales; family Geobacteraceae; genus Geomonas. The sequence goes on from DATCHY010000243.1 coordinate 4,882, forward strand.
TCTGCTTCCGCCGGTACCTGCGGGTCATAATTGAAATCCCCTCCGGCGATCCGGTGGGTTGCCTTTTGCAGCTTGCCGAGGGCGCCGAAAATGCGGTAGGTGACGAAGGGAGCTATCCAGATGGTGAGCAGTAAACCGCTGCAGGATATCGCGATGGCCCACCTGATGGTCGATTTTTGCTGGTCATCGGCGCGTTTTAGCACGGCCTGGAGCATTTCCTGCCGCTTGAAGTAGAACGCATCCAAAGCGGCTCGCAGCCGCAGTGCCGAGGACCGAAGCTCCGCGGTGTTCCCCGACCTCCCGGCGAAAAGCTGCTCCGCTGCCGCATGGTAGCCGCGGTAGAGCCGTTTCAGTTCGGCAAGGTCTCCGGCCGGCTCCGGCCTCTCCAGCACCGCCAGGTTTGCCATGGATTCCTTCTCCCGCTGGCGGAATAGTTCGATGAAGGTGGGGTCCTTGAGGATGGCGAACTTGCCGGCGAAACTCTCCTGCGCCAGCAACGAACTGCGCAGCTTGATCAGGGCGCTTATGGCGGGCAGCTCGATATTGGCGATCCCGCGCGCAGTCGTGTTGATTGCATAGAGGTGGAAAGATGAAAAGGCGAGTGCCGCTATGGTAAAGACTGCCATGGCTGCATAACCCGCGCCGATCTTCAGGATCAGTGAGAGCTTCGAGAAGCGGGAGCCGGAAGAGGGCGGTTGCCCTTTCAGCAGCTTCTGAACCTCTTCCTTCGTTGCCTGTTCCATGTTGCGCCTCCCCCTCGATGAGGTGTTCGGCTGCCGGGAAACATGCTCACTCTTCGATTGCCGCTTGACTATTATGCCCTGCCCCCCAGATCTCGCAATGCGTGCCGCCCGTACCGCTGGCAAACGCCGGCCCGGCGGTCCAGTAGGCCGCCGATGCCTTCTTCACAATAATAACAGATAGGTTGGCGTGTAATAGCGAGTCGTAGAGAGTTCGCTGCAGGTGCCGGGTAGGCCGGTTGGGAAATTTGACCCGGCATCTGCAAACAATCGGGGATCAGGTAACTGTAATTGAGCGCTGCCGCGCTTTAGAGGAGAAGAAGGCGAGGGGTGGAGCTTGCGACGAGGCGGGCTAGCCGCCAGCAAGATAGTAGAGCACACCATAGGTGGCGAGCCCCGCCAGCACTGAGGTGCCGAAATTGCGGGTCCTCAGGTAGACGGCGGCAACCGTGAGCAGTGCCGCCACCTTGAGGAGCATCTGGAGCAGATCGATCCTCCCTCCCGCAGCCGGGAGGATCGAATAGACCAGGAACACCGCGACGAAGGAAGGCCCCACCGCATTGAGAAAACCTTTCAAGCGCGGAGAGAGCGCCCTCTTGGCCGACATCCTGCGCGAGGTCAGCAGCAACGGGACCAGGCGCATGAGATAGGTGGAGAACCCCGCACACGCAATCAGCGCGAAAACCCTGCTAGTCATCGTTCCCCCCAAGAAGGGCGCCCACAAC
>DATCHY010000244.1:0-2747 GCA_036508065.1 Geomonas sp.
CCGGGACCTGCTCGCACCCCTGCGGCACCGGAGTCGCGGCGATCCTGGTCGGCCCTCTGGTCAGCGTGGTGATCGCGGCGGTTGCCCTGCTGATCCAGGCGCTCTTCCTGGCTCATGGCGGGCTTTCCACCCTCGGTGCCAACACCTTCTCCATGGGAGTCGTCGGATCCTTCCTCGGTTGGCTCGCCTTTCGCGGCGTGCGCCGCATGGGAGGGAGCCTCGCGCTCTCCGGGTTCATAGCGGGAATCCTCGCCGACTGGGGGACCTACGCCTGCACCTCCCTTATACTTGCCTCAGGCATCCGTGGTGACGCGCCCCTCCTGCCGCTCTTTGCCAAGGTAGTGGTCGCCTTCATACCGACCCAGCTCCCGCTCGGGATTCTGGAAGGCGTGATCACAGCAGGCATGGTGACGCTTTTGTACAAGAAACGTCCCGACCTGCTGGTCAGGATGAAAGTGATAACGGAGAGGGAGCTGCAGAATCATGCCTGAACGCAAGCGGAAGTGGGAGATACTCCTGATACATATGATCATCCTCCCGACGCTGTTTTTCGGGGTTTATTCCTTCTCCCTGGCGCCCAAGTCCTGGGACGGGGTAGACGCGGCCGTGGTGGGGAAGATAGCCAAGGAGCACGGCCGGGAGGCGAGAGCGCCGCTCATCGATCCTGGTTCCGGCGACCTCCTGCTCTTTGCTTTTTTAGTGGCAGGCGCTGCCGGTGGCTTTGTCGCCGGGTATTACTGGCGTGATCTGCTGAAAAAGAAGGCGTGATCTGTCGTGGACTGGTGGGCTCGGCCCACCCTACGGCGGCAGCTTGCTCCACAAACTATTTTGGATATCGTAGGGTGGGCCGTGCCCACCGTTAACCGTCAGCCGGCACCCTACGGTCCCGGCAAGGAAAAGAACGATGCACCATTTTACCCGACAGACATTCGACCCCTCACACTGGATAAGCGGTATCGATCCGAGGGTTAAACTCTTGAGCGCGATGGCGCTCCTGGGGATGGTGATCAGCTGTCAGGGGATCGCCTTTCCCTTTTTAGTCTCCCTTCTCTGTCTGGGCCTTTGCTTTAGCCTCGGGGTCTCGATCAGGACCCTTGCCTTCCGCTTTTCGGAACCGGTTTTCATTGCTGCGACGGTCCTCGTCCTGAAGCTGTTCTGTGCCGGGAATATCCCTCTTTTTTCTCTTCAGGTTGCCGGATTCGAACTGGTGGGGCACCGGGACGGACTCATGGAAGGGGTGCATATCGTGAGCCGCCTCGCAGGGGGAGTCTCCATCCTCGCAGTGGTCGGCTTCTCGACACCGTTCACCGAATTGATGGCGGCTCTCTCCTGGCTCAAGGTGCCGCAGGTGCTGATCGACGTGGCGCTTTTCGCCTGGCGCTACCTGTTCCTGCTTCTGGAGGATGCGCAGGTGGTGTACAATGCCCAGAGGAACCGGCTTGGCTACGTCGGCTACCGGCGCGGTCTGCGCTCCTTCGGCACACTGGCCGGCGTGCTGGTCATCAAGGCCTTTGACAACAGTCAGAGCATCACAACGGCCATGGTTCAGAGAGGTTACGACGGCGACATGCCGATGCTGCTTCACAAGCCGTTCGTGACGGCCGAGGTGGCCGTGTCGCTCCTCTTCGTCGCCGGCATGGGGATAATCAGGGTCATCTGAAGCAGGTGCCCGACTTAAAGGACTTTCGTGAATCCCATAAGAATTTCCGTGAATCTGGAAAATTACAAATACCCCGATGGCACCATTGCCCTTTCCGACATTAATCTGGGCGTGGAGAAGGGCGAATTCACCGGGATCCTAGGCTCCAACGGTTCTGGTAAAACCACGCTTTTGAAGATTATGGATGGGCTCATCAAGGGGTATCAGGGAGAGGTGCTGCTGGACGGTGATAACGTGCTCCGTCTCCATCCGCGCGATATCTACCGCAAGGTGGGCCTCGTGTTCCAGAACCCGGACGACCAGCTCTTCGCGACCACCGTGTTCGAGGACACCGCGTTTGGTCCGCGCAACATGGGATGCGCCGAGCCGGAGGTGCGCCAGCGGGTGGAGGCCGCCCTGGCAAGCGTCGACATGGCTGAATATGCGGGAAAGGGAATCCACAACCTGAGCTACGGCCAGAAAAAACGGGTCTGCATCGCGGGACTGCTCGCCATGGGACACGAGATACTCCTCCTGGACGAGCCGACCGCGGGGCTCGACCCGATGGGCGAGTATCGGATGATGGAGCTTTTGACCCGGCTTAACAGGGAGCAGGGGGTCACCATCGTCATGGCTACCCACAGCGTCGATCTGGTGCCGATCTTCCTGCACCGGCTCCATATCCTGAGCCGCGGGCGACTGGTCCGGGGCGGCACCCCCGAGGAGGTGTTCACGGCGCCCGAGGAGCTGCAGCACGTGAAGTTGCGGTTGCCCCACATCGCGGAGCTCATCTACCAGTTGAAGCACGAGGAGGGCATTCCTTTTGGCCGGATTCCGCTCACCATCGGAGAGGCGAGGCGGGAGATCGTGGAGACGATGGGGAGATAGTTGATACTGCTGCGACGGCTCTGCTGTTATATTAAAGAATGGCCAAATTCGAGGCACCGAATTTGGCCATTCTGATTTTGTAACTATTAAGCATATGCAAAACCTTTTCATTTAACAGGTTTCGTAACGTAGGGGAGACCCGGTGGGTCGCCCTCTTGCCAAGGCCGACCAGAAACTTTGCACGGGTGAACCGGAATCGAAAGCAGGGCGACCCACCGGG
>DATCHY010000245.1:0-4928 GCA_036508065.1 Geomonas sp.
ACCTCCCCGATCGGCATCCCTTTCGGAAACACCCCGCCGATGCCGGAACTGATCACGGTGTCCCCCACCTTCACGTCCTCGTCCCTCACGGTGAACTCCATGGAGCAGCGGCCGCCCCCCATGCCGCGCACCACCCCGCGGGCCCGCGAGCGCTGCACCAGTGCCGCGATGGCGCTGGCATGGTCGGTCAGCAGCAGCACCCGCGAGCTGTGCGGTGCCACCTTCACCAGGCGCCCGACTACGCCGCCGGCCGCCAGCACCGGCATCCCCTCGGCAAGGCCGTCAGCGCTGCCGCGGTCGACCACCAGCGTCTTGAACCAGGCGGAGCTGTCCTCGCCGATCACGGAGACGGCAAGCGACGGGGCGTCGAGCGTCCCCTTCAGGTCCAGGAGCGCCTTCAGCCTGGCGTTGGCCACCACCGCCTCGTTGCTGGCGACGATCCGCTCGTTCAGGATCTTCACGCTCTTTCTCAGGGCCAGGTTCTCGCGCCGCACATCGAGAAGGTCGATGTAATCGCTCCAGAGCCTGTCGACGAAACGGCCCGACGCCGCGACCCCACCGGCAAGCGGCGCGGTGAGGCCCATAACGGAGCGCTCCAGCGGACTGGCGTGCTCCTTGTTCCTCAGGTTAAGGGCGTAGGTGAGGAACGCCGCCAGGAGGAACAGGGCGGTAAGGAGGAATCGCTTGTGGCGGATTAAAAGCTCTCTCATCGGTCTCAAAAAATGGTTTAGGGGGCACCGGCCCCCTATCTAGTGTGAAATCTGCCTTGGCAGGATGCCCGGCACCCGGGGCCGGTTTAATCCAGTCGAAACTGCGAGTCTGCCTCTTCCTCGTGGCGTATCTCGTCCACCGGCTCACGTTTGCCGGCCCCGGCGTAAAGCCGGTTCGGTCCGTTGAAGACAATGCCGTTCTCGTTTCCTACGTTGCGGTAGGCGTGCACCACCCCGGGCGGGACTACCATCATGGCGGGAGCGTCCAGACCGGCATAGAGCACCTGCTTCACGCCGAAGCTGGGGGAGCCGGGTCGGGCATCCCAGAGATAGATCTTGAAATTCGAGGGACCTATGAAGCAGAAGTAGTCGGTCTGGTCCAGGTGCTCGTGTGGCCCCCGCGCGACGCCGGGCTGGGTCATGGAGATGTAGGCCATGGTCGGCATGACGGCGGGATCCATCTCGTCGCTCCTGAACAGCTCGGCGAGCCAGCCCCGCTCGTCCAGGAACTTGCTCAGAGGTCGTGCCGTCACGTCGTGGATGCGCCCCTTCTGGTAGGTTATCTTTTTCATGATTTGCTCACTCCTCCGCACAGTTCAGTCTCCTGGTAGACCCGGACCAGATAGTCGCGATAGGAGGAATTCGGCGTTGCCTTGATGACCTCCGCCATCCCCTGGCAGTCGAGGTAGCCCATGCGCAGCGCGATCTCCTCGAGGCAGGCTATCTTCAACCCCTGCCGGGCCTCCAGGGTCCCGATGAAGTGGGAGGCCTCGAGAAGGCTCTGGTGGGTTCCGGTATCGAGCCAGGCGATGCCGCGCCCAAGCTTCTGCACCGAGAGCTCCCCGCGCCGCAGGTACTCGAGGTTCACGTCCGTTATCTCCAACTCGCCCCGCGGCGAGGGCCGCATCGCCTTGGCGATCTCCACCACCTGACTGTCGTAGAGGTACAGGCCGGGGACCGCGTAGCTCGACTTGGGAGCGGCGGGCTTCTCCTCGATGCTGATCACCTTGCCCTGCGGGTCGAACTCCACCACGCCGTAGCGCTCGGGGTCCTGCACGTAGTAGCCGAAAATCTTGGCGCCGCCGTCAAACTGCGAGATCAGGCGGTCCAGCTCCATCTTGCCGTAGAATATATTGTCCCCGAGTATTAGGCAGACGGGATCCTGCCCGATGAATTCCTCTCCGACCAGGAAAGCCTGGGCGATCCCCTTCGGCTCCGGCTGAACGGCGTAGCTGATCCGGATGCCCCAGCGGGAGCCGTCGCCCAGAAGGGACTGGAAGCGCGGGGTGTCGTGCGGGGTGGAGATGATCAGCACGTCCGCGATGCCGGCCATCATCAGCGTCGCCAGCGGGTAGTAGATCATCGGTTTGTCGTAAACCGGCTGAAGCTGCTTGCTCGCGACCAGGGTCAGCGGATAGAGCCTGCTTCCGGCACCTCCGGCCAGCAGTATCCCCTTCTTTATGCCTTGTGCCATAGCCCCTCTTCCTTTACCCCGAAATTCACATTAATAAACCATATTTCCTACCACAGGCAAGCCATCCGAGTCAACTCTGAACAGCAGGTTAAGGTTTAGGTTGAGGTAAAGAATCATCTCCCCTTCCCGCTGGAAGCAGGTAAGGTTGAGATTGGGGTTAAGCAGAATCTTCTCAACCTCAACCTCAACCTTGACCTGTTATTAATCTGATTTTAAGCTCCTCGTCGATGAAGCTCTCCTCGATCGCCTCGCGGGCCCACGGTTCCCGGCAGCGCGCAAGCACGATGGCGGCACCTTCGGCCACGGCCGGCACGTCGCTCCAGAGGGCGTTGCGCACGACTCGAAGCTCCCGGGGATCGCCCGATTTCGACGAGGAAAGTGCCCTGCAGGCGTCGCACAGCAGCGCCAGGTTCTCGGGGCTCGGCTCCTGGTCCGGCCGGTACTCCCAAAGCCGCAGCCCCTCGCTCCCCGCGCACCACTCGCAGCGAAAGCCCGCCCTCTTCCCGACCGACTTGCCGAAGACGCTCACCGCGTCCTGGTGTTCCTTATGCAGCCTTTGCCCTTTAGCCATCTGCGCCTCCACCGGGGATGTCCCGCCCTGCCAGTTCCAGCTCCCCAGTGTAGCAGAATGGCCAGGGAGATCAACAGTTTTGATGGGGAGGCCTCGCCCGGGTCGGCGCTCATTTTTGGCTGGACAGAAAGCCTGCAAGTGTGTTCCGATGGGTCGCCACTGTTAGGTAACCCCAAATAAGACCGGCAAAAACCATTGGCCACGGAGCATCTGAGAACTTCGGAGAAATACGTTTAAGCTGCCCAGATTACCGGTTTAAGCCTGAGGTTCGCTTTGCTCAGATTTCCTCAGATGTTCTCCGTGGCAGATGGTTTTAGCTTTGTTTTTTCTGCCAGTTCGTACCCGCCCCTTTTCCCGTGCGGCCAAAGGAAACCTATCTATGATATTGCCGGAGCCTCTGTTCCACGGCACCCTGATACGCCGCTACAAGCGCTTTCTCGCCGACGTCGAGCTGGACGACGGGAGCCTCGTCACCGCCCACACCCCGAACACCGGGAGCATGCAGGGGTGCGCCCGCCCGGGAAGCCGGGTGATCCTCTCCCTGAGCGAAAACCCCGGCCGGAAGTACCCGCACAGCTGGGAGCTGGTTCACACCGATGGTGTCTGGGTCGGCATCAACACACTCCTGCCGAACCGACTGGCGCGGGAGGGGATCGAAAACGGCACCATCGCGGAACTGGGAGGCTACCAGGCGATCCGGGCCGAGGTCCCCTATGGAACCGGAAGCAGGATCGATCTCCTACTGTCTGGTTCGCAGGGCAAATGCTATGTCGAGGTGAAAAACGTGACCCTGGTCGAGGGGGGGAGCGCGCTCTTTCCCGACGCGGTGAGCGCCAGGGGGCAGAAGCATCTGAGGGAACTGATGCAGGTGGTGCGCCAGGGGCACCGGGGGGTCAACCTCTTCGTGGTGCAGCGCGGGGACGGGGAATCGGTCTCGCCCGCGGACGCCATCGATCCCGTCTACGGAGCGCTCCTCAGGGAGGCGGCCCGGGCCGGCGTCGAACTGCTCGCCTACCGGGCGGTCGTGACCCAGGCCGAGGTCCGTCTCGAGCGGAGGCTGGCGGTGCTTCTCTAGCGCGAGGTTTGACAAGCCGCAGGTTGGGCGCTACAGTTGAGCGAGTCCGGAGGTCACATGAGAGTCCCCAGGTTCACCATCTATGCGAAAGAAAGCGGCGTCGAGTTTTCCCCCAGCGAGAAAAAGCAGCAGGGAAAGCCCGATGAGGGAAGGATCGCCCTGCGTTTCTTCAGGCTGGCGAGCGGCGCGCATCAGATCCGCTTCGTCGCCGAGCCATGGGAGGGATTCGACCTGTACAGAAAGATCACCGCGGTTCAAGTCGACGGAGGCAAAGAAACGCTCACCCACAAATTCGACAACGGCGAGGGAGAGACCATCACCAAGCTGAGCGTCGAGTGCTACCAGAGAAACGGCAAAAAGGGGTACGCCTTCACCATCCAGCGTGGCGAGGAGAACATCAACGTCGCCGCCCCCCTGGGCGAGTTCCTCTTTGCTGCCGAGTTTTTGAGACGGCTCTCCGTCGCCCAGTCCTGGATTGAGCAGGCGGAGCGCTGATACCCGGCACCACGCTTAACCCCCCCTTTAATCGGGAAGGGGGAAGCCGCTGTCTGCGGATCGGAAGCGAATGAAAAAGGCCAGCAAAACCCTCCATCTAAGTATCGAGAGCAAGTTGAGCGACGTGGCACTGGTCGGACATGCGGTGCGCGGGGTGTGCGCCGGCTCTCCGCTCGACGCCGAGACCTACGGCGAGATGGAGGTCTGCGTCGTGGAGGCTGTCAACAACGCGATCGCGCACGCCTACCGCCACGAAGACTGCTTCCTGGTGGAAACCGCCATCACCCTGCACCACGACCGGATCTCCTTCGAGATCTCCGACTGCGGCAAGGCGATCGAGGATTTCGCCCCGCGCAGCCTGGAATTCGACCCGGAAGTGATAAGCTCCATCCCGGAGAACGGCATGGGGCTCTTCATCATAGAGACGATCATGGACGAGGTGAACTACCGCTCCGAGAACGGCAGGAACACCCTCTCCTTTTGCCGGTACTTCTGCCAGCCGCAGGCCTGAAACGCCCTCCCCCGACTCCGCACCCATTCACCATTCACCATTCACCATTCACCATTCACCATTCACCATTCACCATTCACCATTCACCATTC
>DATCHY010000246.1:0-6942 GCA_036508065.1 Geomonas sp.
CGTTAGCTCGGATTCGTTACGGGGGACTCCATGCCCTGCCGCTCTACGGTCTTCGCACTCCCTGAGAGTCTCACGCTTCCAGCTCTCCGCTATTTCCCGTACCTGCTCCGGTGTCAGCATGCCGCTCCTTATCATCATGAATGTCCTTTCTGTCTTGGCACTCCAGAGCCTATGCAATCCCTGAGCATGAGTCAAGCTTTTCGTCCTGAGGGAGCGTTTGAAGTCTTCCTTTCCAGGGAAGAGCCCCTTGAGGTCAGCGGGAATACGGCAGCGGAAGTAATAAATCTGTCTCACTCGGTACAGGTTCGTGGAGTATGCCATGGTGTCCCCCTCTGTGGCTCTATTCTGGGATTACCTAAGGCGGGAAAGCTGGGACAGGGAGGAGTAGAAACTAAAAAACCCCCTAGCCTTGAATGGTTAGAGGGTCTTCTTGATGTCTTGGTGCGAGAGAGGAGACTTGAACTCCCATACCCGAAGGTGCCAGATCCTAAGTCTGGTGCGTCTGCCAATTCCGCCACTCTCGCTTGCTCTGCAAACAATAAACCCCGCTTTCACGGGGTCTGTTGTTTTAATTGGGGTGGATAGTGGGGGTCGAACCCACGTATGAACGAGTCACAGTCGTTTGTGTTTACCACTTCACCATATCCACCATATAAAATTTTTGGTACGCCTGAGAGGGTTCGAACCTCTGACCTACGGCTTAGAAGGCCGTTGCTCTATCCAGCTGAGCTACAGGCGCAGAGTAGAATGGTCGGGGTGAGAGGATTCGAACCTCCGGCCCCCTGCTCCCAAGGCAGGTGCGCTAGCCAGGCTGCGCTACACCCCGATTTCAAGAACCAATTTATAGCACAGCAGGAAACCCGGTGCAAGCTTTTTCCACCCCGGAAACCGATTAAACTAAACCAATGCGACATGGATGACGCGCCTCGCGCCGAAGCGCTCCGCGCGGATGAACCGGATTACACGAATCTGTAAGCTGAAAAGATTTGCCCGAACTGGAGACTGCAGCTTGGGCCCTCTAGCTCCCGGATAAAGCCGCTTTCAAAAGCTGCATCGCCCTGCCCCGATGGCTGATGGCGTTCTTGATCTCGGGCGGTAACTCGGAGAAGGTCTGCCCGTACTCGGGTACCAGGAAGAGCGGGTCGTAGCCGAACCCGCCCGCCCCGCGCGGCGCATCCAGAATTACCCCGGGGAGCGAACCGTCGAAGGTCTGGCAGCTTCCGTCCGGCTGACACAGCGCTATCACGCAGTGAAAGGCGGCACTGCGCCGCTCGGCCGGCACTCCGGCGAGCTCGCACAATAAAAGCGCGTTGTTGTCGGCATCGCTCGCCCCCTCCCCCGCAAAGCGCGCCGAGTAAACCCCGGGGCGACCGAGGAGGAAATCCACGGAGAGACCGGAGTCGTCGGCCAGCACCGGACGACCGGTGAAAAGCGCCGCCGAACGTGCCTTTTTGATGGCGTTCTCCTCGAAGGTGGCGCCGTCCTCCTCCACCTCGGGCAAGCCGGGGAAATCGGCGGGAGAGAGGATGGTATCGACCATGCCCCTCAAAAGTTCGCCGAACTCGCGCAGCTTCCCCTGGTTTCCTGAGGCAACCAACAGCTCCTTCATCCCTGAAGCGCCTCTCTCTGGATCTCGAAGAGCCGGGAGAGACCGAGCATCGCGTGGCCGCGCATGGCGTCCATCTGGTCCAGGGTAAACGGCTCCGCCTCCGCGGTCCCCTGCACCTCGACAAAACGCATGGAGGAGGTCATGACGAAGTTCATGTCCACCTCGGCGCCGGAATCCTCCGGGTAGTCCAGATCGAGAAACGGCACGCCGTTGACTATCCCGACGCTCACGGCGGCAACCGCCTCGCGCAGCGGATTCGCGGCGATATCTCCGCGATCTACCAGGGTCTGAAAGGCATCGGCAAGGGCCACGTAGGCACCGGTGATGGAGGCGGTCCGGGTGCCGCCATCGGCCTGGATCACGTCGCAGTCGATGAGGACGGAACGCTCGCCCAGAAGCTGCAGGTCGACGACCGCACGCAGCGACCTGCCGATCAGCCTCTGGATCTCGTGGGTGCGGCCGGTAAGTTTCCCCTTGGCGGACTCCCGCTGGTTCCTGGTGTGTGTGGCGCGCGGCAGCATGCAGTACTCGGCGGTCACCCAGCCGGTCCCCTTTCCCTTCAGAAACGAGGGGACGCGCCCCTCCACGGTGGCGTTGCAGATAACTTTGGTATCCCCGAACTCGACCAGCACCGACCCTTCGGCATGCTTCAGGTAATTTCTGGTGATTTTTACTTCCCTTAAGGCGTCGGCTGCGCGGCCGTCTCTGCGTGTCATAACTGCTCCATCCTTTTTAATTGTAGTTCCGGTCGATCAATGGACTTAATGGACTTAATGGACTTAATGGACTTAATGGATTTCCCGACTCAACGACTCAACGCCTTAACGACTCAACGCCTTTCCGCCTTTACCGCGGCTGGGGCCGTGCCCCGAGAACGGGGGCGTACAGCACGCGGCCGCGGCCGCCGTTATCGAAGATCTTGGGGGCCATCCCGCCCCACCAGTTGCCTGGGGCCCTGAACTCCTCCCCTCCCGCGTTGTAGAGATCGTAGCCGGCATTCTCGAAGATGGCGTTGTCCCAGGCGACCGCCCCACCGTCCGCAGCGATCACTCCGTTGTTGCCGTTACCCGAAATGACATTGCCGGTCACCCGGACCCGCGATTCTTTCAGCGACAGACCGTACTCCCTGTTCTTCGCGAGCCTCGCCCCGGTGAGGGACCCCTGGCACCCGATGAGTGTCACGCCGCTGCCGTTGCCGAGGACGGCACCGCCCTGGATCTTGACCCGGCAGGCGTCGCCGGAGAAGGCGGCACCCTGGTTCCCGGAAAGGTTCGCCTCGAATAGATAGATGGAACTGCGCAAGGCCGTCAGCCCCAGGCGGTTCCCCGTGAGGCTCAGGTTCCTGAGGGTCGCCTCGCTGTCGGAAAAGTGCAGGGCCGTGTCGCAGTCGGAGAAGCCTCCCGCGTCCATGGTCACTAGGGCATCCTGAAACTTCATCCCGGTCCCCGCATGCTCCGCCCGCACTCCCTTGAGCGTAACGCTCGAGAAGAGCGCCTCGATCCCACTCTCGGCCCCCTCGATCCGGCAGTTCTCCAGCAGGTTATTCTTCTCGCTTCCCAAAAGCAGTATTCCCTGCCAGTCGCCCGGGGCCGGGGCGGCGAAATTCGAGGTGAAGAGGACCGGCGTCTCCCTGGTACCCGCGGCGACGATGCGCCCCTGCACCACGAGAAGCGGCGCCTGGACGCCCTTGCGCCGGAAGCGCACCACGGTCCCCGGCTCGACCGTGAGGGTCGCCTGCGGGGCGACCGCCACCACCCCCTCGATCAGCACCTCGCCGCGCCAGGTGGTGTCCTCGCTCAGCACCCGGTCGCCGTAGACCAGCGCGGGACTGAACGCGGTCTCGGCCCGGCGCACCGGCTCAGGGGCGGGCCTGGGAGCGGGGGGAGCGGCCGGCGCGGGCGGAACAAGCCCCGCCCCTGCCGGCGTTTCGCCGGTCGCAGGCGCAGTTATGAAGAGGGCTGCCGCAAGCAGCCCCACGATGGCGAAATGGGAATATCCGGTCATGGCGCGGGGATCAGCAGGCTTTCCTGGTGATAGACCTTGTTCTTGCCGCAGCGCTTCGCCTGGTAGAGCAGCGAATCGACGATGTTGAAGAGTTCATCCATTTTGTCCGCGTTCTCCGGGTAGCTCGCGACGCCGATACTGACCGTCACACCGCGGCTGGCCAAGCCGGCATGATTCTTCGCCGTGCCGCTCTGTACCGCCTGGCGCAGGCGCTCAGCCGCCAGGACCGCCTGCGCGAGGCGGGTCTCCGGCAGAAGCACGATGAACTCCTCGCCGCCGTAGCGGAAGGCGACGTCGACCCCGCGGATGGTCCGCAGGATGACCGACCCCATGATGCTCAGCAGGTGGTCGCCGGTCGCGTGCCCGAAGCTGTCGTTGTACGACTTGAAGTCGTCCACGTCCATCATGATGATGGAAAACGGCTTATGATAGCGCTTGGCGCGCCCCATCTCCTGCTTGAAGTACTGCTTGAAGTAGCGGTGGTTGTGCAGCCCGGTCAACGAATCGGTGATCGCCATCAGCTTGGTCCGCTTGTGCAGCGTCGCGTTGTGGATCGCCATGGCGGCAAACGAGGCGAGTATGGAGAGCAGGTTCAGCTTCTCCCGGTCAAAGTGCCGCGGCACGAAGTCGTCCAGGTAGAGGATCCCCATGATCCGGCGCTGGAAGACCAGCGGCACGCAGACCAGGGACCGGATCCCCTCGTTAAGGGCTATCGGGTTGTTGAAGAAGGAGGTGTTTTCGGTGTCCTCGATGAAGAAGATCTCCCCGGCACTCAGCACCTGGTCGGTAAGGCCGCCCGGCGTCACCTCCCAGCGCTCGTTCTTGACGAAGTTAGCGGTGAGGCCCGAGTGGGCGTGCAGGCTCAGCTCCCGCTTGGTGTCGTAGTAGAGCGCGACGCTTCCGGCCGGGGTCTCGGCAAAGCCCATGGCGCTCGTCAGTATCGCCTGCAGCACGGTGTCGAGGTCGAGCGTGGAGACCACCGCCTTGGCGACTTCGATCAGGTCCTTGAGCGCCCTGACCTGCGACTCAAGCGCGTCCTTTTTGCAGTCATCACACTCGGCCATGCCTCTCCCTGAACCGGAAAATCAACCTGTTATCAATAGCACAGGGGGCACCCGATTGTAAATGGCGAAGGCGCGCGCAAAAGCCCGAAGCCGCGAGGTTTTGGCCGGCCCCGAAATTTTAATCTATAATTTCTTGACTTGCCATAGATGTTGTGGTCTATTTCTCGGCGTCCACTAAATGTGGTATCAACCTAGACAACCTGCTGGCATATGATTTTATCCAAGGAGAACAAAACGTTATGAAAAAAGCTGTCGAAAAAGGGACTATTCCGGGGCTCTCGAAAAATGCACAGACGGTACTTGAGAAACGCTACCTGAAGAGGGACACGAGCGGCAAAGCCCTGGAGACTCCGGCGGACATGTTCCGGCGCGTGGCAACAGCCATCGCCGCGGCGGACGCCACTTTCGACAAGAAGGCCGACCTGGTGGCCCTCTCCGACAAGTTCTACGAGCTCATGACGGGCTTCGAGTTCCTGCCCAACTCCCCGACGCTGATGAACGCAGGGCGCGAGCTGGGCCAGCTCTCCGCCTGCTTCGTCCTGCCGGTGGGCGATTCCATGGAGGAGATCTTCGAGGCGGTGAAATACACCGCACTGATCCACAAGTCCGGCGGCGGCACCGGCTTCTCCTTCTCGCGCCTTAGACCCGCCAACGACGTGGTGATGTCCACCACCGGGATCTCCAGCGGCCCGCTCTCCTTCATGAAGGTATTCGACGTCGCGACCGAGACCATCAAGCAGGGCGGCACCAGGCGCGGCGCCAACATGGCGATCCTGCGCGTGGATCACCCGGACATCATGGACTTCATCATGTGCAAGGCGGACCAGCGCCAGCTGAACAACTTCAACATCTCGGTCGGCATCACCGAGGCCTTCATGAAGGCGGTCGACGCGGACGAGGACTACGCCCTGATGAACCCGCGCGACAAGAAGCCCGCCGGGACCCAGAACGCGCGCAAGGTGTTCAACCGGATCGTAAAGCAGGCCTGGGAGAACGGCGAGCCGGGGATCATCTTCCTGGACCGGCTCAACAAGGACAACCCGACCCCGCACATCGGCGAGATCGAGTCGACCAACCCCTGCGGCGAGCAGCCGCTGCTCCCCTACGAGTCCTGCAACCTCGGCTCCATCAACCTCGGCAAGATGGTGACCCAGGGGGGTGTGAACTGGGACAGGCTGAAGGAGGTGGTGCAGCTCGCGGTCCATTTCCTGGACAACGTCATCGAGGTGAACAACTACCCCCTCCCCCAGATCGACGAGATGACCCGTTCCAACCGGAAGATCGGCCTGGGCGTCATGGGGTGGGCCGACATGCTGATCATGCTCGGCGTCGCCTACGACTCCTCCGATGCGATAGCGCTCGGCGAGCAGGTGATGAAGTTCATCAACGACGAGGGGCACGCCGCCTCCCGCGCGCTGGCAGTCACGCGTGGAGCGTTTCCGAACTTCAAGGGCTCCATCTACGACCGTCCCGGCGCGGCAGCGATTCGCAACGCCACGGTGACCACCATCGCACCCACCGGGACCATCTCCATCATCGCCAACGCCTCCAGCGGCGTGGAGCCGCTCTTCGCGGTCTCCTACGTGCGCCAGGTGATGGACAAGAACATCCTCGTCGAGGTGAACCCACTTTTCGAGAAGATGGCCAAGGCCGGCGGGTTCTACTCCGAGGCGCTGATGCAGCGGATCGCGGAGCACGGCACCATCCACGACCTAAACGACATCCCGGAGTCGATCCGGAATGTCTTCGTCACCGCCCACGACATCACCCCCGAGGTGCACATCGCGATGCAGTCCGCCTTCCAGCTCCACGTGGACAACGCGGTCTCGAAGACGGTCAACTTCCCCAACGACGCCACCATGGAGGATGTCGAGAAGGTGTACCGGCTCGCCTACCAGTCCAACTGCAAAGGGGTCACCATCTACCGTGACGGCTCCCGCGACGAGCAGGTCCTCTCCGTCGGAAAGAAGGAGGAGGCGGTGCCGGTGGCGGTGGCGATCAAGGCCGAGGAGAAGCGGACCGTGAAGCGCGAGCGCCCCAAGGCGCTCAAGGGGTGGACCTACCAGATGCAGACCGGCTGCGGCCCCATCTACATAACCATCAACGAGGACAAAAGCGGCCTTTTCGAGCTCTTCACCACCATGGGTAAGGCAGGCGGGTGCGCCGCCTCCCAGTGCGAAGCGATCGGCCGCATGGTGTCGCTCGCCTGGCGGAGCGGCGTCCAGGCGCGCCAGGTCATCAAGCAGCTTCTCGGCATCTCCTGCC
>DATCHY010000247.1:0-7272 GCA_036508065.1 Geomonas sp.
GCGCAGGGACCCGGGCGCCACGCTGATCCACCAGGTCCGTGCCATCACGCGGGAGATGGAGCGGGGCGCCGGCGGGAGCGGGACCAGCGTCGGTACCGGCGGCATGGCGACCAAGCTCGCCGCGGCCAAAAAGGTGGTGAAGTCGGGGGTGGCGGCCATCGTTTTCGCCGGCAAGGTGCCGGGAAACCTGACCCGGGTGATGGACGGCGAGCTGCTCGGAACGCTGTTCCTCCCAGCCGGGGAGTGCCTGAACCGGCGCAAGCACTGGATCGCCTTCACGCTGAAGCCGGCCGGGAGCATCCGGGTCGATGCCGGCGCGCGGGAGGTGCTTGAGAAGCAAGGCAGGAGCCTGCTCCCCTCGGGGATCGCCAGGGTGGAGGGGCGCTTTGCCCGCGGCGCCTGCGTGAGGATCCTGGCGCCGGACGGCACCGAGTTCGCACGCGGCATCGTCGATTACTCCAGCCAGGAGATCGAAAAGATCAGCCGGCACCAGAGCAGCGAGATCGAGCTGATACTGGGATTTCGCTACGGCGACGATGTGATACACCGCGACAATCTGGTACTGTTATAAACCGTCTCTTTAACGATCAGCTGGAAGGAGGTCCCATGACCGTTGCCGAAAAGATCCGAACCATAGCAGCCGACGCCAGGCAGGCATCCTTCGCCATGGCAAGGCTCTCGACCAACGTCAAGAACGAGCTCCTGATGGACATGGCGATGTCGCTCATCAACAACGCCCCGACCATCATCGAGGAAAACCGCAAGGACCTCGTGGCGGGCGAGAAGAACGGGCTTTCGGCGGCGATGCTGGACCGCCTCATGCTGGACGGCGCCCGCATCAAGGGGATGGCTGACGCGATCCGCGAGGTCGCGGCGCTCCCCGATCCGGTGGGCGAGGTGACCGGGATGCGCAA
Organism: Geomonas sp.; assembly: GCA_036508065.1. Classification (GTDB taxonomy): domain Bacteria; phylum Desulfobacterota; class Desulfuromonadia; order Geobacterales; family Geobacteraceae; genus Geomonas. Next base: position 915 of record DATCHY010000247.1, read on the forward strand.
GCGCCCCAACGACCTGATGGTCGGCAAGATGCGCATCCCGCTCGGGGTGATCGGCATCATCTACGAGTCCCGTCCCAACGTCACCTCGGACGCAGCTGCCCTCTGCCTCAAGAGCGGCAACGCGGTCGTGCTGCGCGGCGGCTCGGAGGCGATCCACTCCAACGTCGCCATCGCCAGGTTCCTCAAGGACGAGCTCGCCAAGCGGGACCTCCCGGCCGCGGCGCTCTCGCTGATCCCGTTCGTGGAGCGCGAGGGGGTGACGGAGATGCTGAAGCAGGAGCAGTTCATCGACGTCATCATACCGCGCGGCGGCGAGAGCCTGATCCGCTTCGTGGTGGAGCACTCGAAAATTCCGGTCATCAAGCACTACAAGGGGGTCTGCCACATCTTCGTAGACGCCTCGGCGGACTTCGAGATGGCGCGCGAGATCATCATCAACGCCAAGGTCCAGAGGCCCGGGGTCTGCAACGCGCTGGAGACGCTGCTGATCCACCGGGACATCGCCGAGACCTTCGTCCCGTTCATCTACGCGGCGCTCAGCGGCCTCAAGGTGGAGCTGCGCGGGGACGACACCTTCCGCCAGTTCGCGCCGCAGGCCAAGGTCGCCACCGAGGAGGACTGGCATGCGGAGTATCTCGACCTGATCCTGTCGGCCGGGGTGGTGGACGGCATGGACGGGGCGATCGACCATATCAACCGCTACAGCTCGCTGCACACCGAGTCGATCATCACGGCCGACTATTCGAACGCCCAGCGCTTCATCCGCGAGGTGAACTCGGGGGTCGTGATGGTGAACGCGTCGACCCGCTTCTCCGACGGGAACCAGCTCGGCCTCGGCGCGGAGATCGGGATCTCCACCACCAAGCTGCACTCCTTCGGCCCCATGGGGCTCACCGATCTGACCACGACGAAATTCATCGTCTACGGCGACGGGCAGGTGCGGCCCTGATGAAGCCAGGCGCGCGCGAGCCGGAGGCGGCGGCACCATGAAGATAGGGATACTCGGGGGAACCTTCAACCCGATCCACATTGCGCACCTGCGGATCGCCGAGGAATCGCGGGACCGCTTCGGGCTCGACCGCGTGATCTTCATCCCCGCCTCGACGCCGCCCCACAAGCCGCAGGTGGGCGAACTCTCCTTCGCGAGCCGCCTCGATATGGTCCGCCTGGCGGTGGCGGATAACCCCCGTTTCAGCGTCTCCGACATGGAAGGGGTGCGCGGCGGCCGCTCCTACTCCATCGAGACGCTGCGCGCGCTCCGCCTGGAGTTCCCGGACGACGAGCTCTACTTCATCGTCGGCGCCGACTCCTTCAACGACATCTCGACCTGGCGCGAGTACGCCGCGATCTTCGCTCTGTGCAACGTGGTGTGCGTGCAGCGACCCGGCTCCACCGTCAGGAGTCTGGCCAAGGCGCTCCCTGTTGCCATAGCGGGCGAATTCTGTTATAATGAAGCGGCCAAAAGGCTAAACCATAGCTCCGGTCACGGAGTCTACGCGCTGGATGGTGTGCTTCTGGACATCTCGTCCAGCCATATCCGCTTGCTTGCCAGGAGCGGCCGCTCAATCAGGTATCTGGTGCCGGATGCCGTTGAGCACTACATTAAGGGACAGAGGTTATACATTGATGCAAGATAAGGTAGTATTGACGGTTGAAGAGCGCGCGATTAAGTGTGCGGCATTTGCATTGGACAAAAAGGCGCTCGACGTGAAGATCCTGGAAATCAGGAGGATGTCCAGCATCGCCGATTACCTGGTCCTTGCCAGCGGCCGTTCGGACCGGCAGGTGCAGGCGATCGCGGACTCCGTCAAAATGGGACTCAAGCCGTTTGACAAGCCGATCGACATGGAAGGGGTGGAAGAGGGACGCTGGATCGTGATCGATTACGGCGACATCATCGTCCATGTCTTCCAGGAAGAGGTCCGTGCCCTGTACAACCTGGACGAACTCTGGGGACGCGCGCCGCAGCTGGCAATCCCGAAGGAATTCCTCTGGGAGAGTAAGTAAGGGTGAGGCTCAAGCTCCTCTGGGTCGGCAAGACCCAGGAGGCGTGGGTCAGGGCCGGGACCGAGGAATACGCCGGGAGGGTGCGGCGCTATTGCCCGCTGGAGATCCTGGAGGCGCGCGAGGAGAAGGGCGCCCAGGCCGCTGCCATGCGGGAGCGCGAATGCGAGCGGCTCGCCAAGCTCCTTCCCAAAGGGGGGAGGCTGGTCGTTCTGGATGAACGCGGCGAGGGGATGAGCTCCCCGGAATTGGCCGGCTTCCTGTCGCGCAACCGGGACCAGGGGACCTCCGACCTGGTCTTCGCCATCGGCGGCGCCTTCGGGTTCACCGACGGCTTTCGCAGCCAGGCCTTCAAGGCCATCTCGCTGTCCCGGATGACGCTCACCCACCAGATGGTCCGGGTCTTTCTCCTGGAGCAGATCTACCGCGGGTTCAGCATCATGAACGGCGAGCCGTACCACCATGAGTAATGTGTTAAAAGGTGAAGTCCTCTTCACCTTTTTTATTTTGCTACGAGGGAGAAGACATGCCAAAGAAGCCTCTGCTCTTGATGATCCTGGACGGCTGGGGGATAAGCCCCGAAAGTGACCATAACGCCATCGCCCGTGCGAAGACCCCGAACATGACGCGCCTTTGCGCCCAGTACCCGACCAGCGAGATCGACGGCTCCGGGCTGTCGGTCGGGCTCCCGGCGGGGCAGATGGGGAACTCCGAGGTGGGGCACACGAACATCGGCGCGGGGCGCGTGGTGTACCAGGACCTGACCCGCATCACCAAGTCGATCGAGGACGGGGATTTTTTCCAAAACCCGGTCCTGGTCGGCTGCATGCAGAAGGCGATAGCCGGAAGCGGCAGGCTGCATCTAGCCGGGCTGCTCTCCGACGGCGGCGTGCATTCCCATGAGACGCACCTCTATGCCCTCATCGAGATGGCGAAGCGGCAGGGGGTACGGGAGGTCTTCATCCACTGCCTGCTGGACGGCCGCGACACCCCGCCGCAAAGCGGCGCCGAGTACCTGGCGCGCCTCGAGGGCGAGATCGGGAAAATCGGCCTGGGCCAGATCGCCACCGTGATCGGCCGCTACTACGCGATGGACCGGGACAACCGGTGGGAGCGGGTCGAGCAGGCCTACCGCGCCATCGTCCTGGGCGAGGGAAAACCGTATCCGTCGGCGCGGGCAGCGATTGAAGAGAGCTACCGGGACGGCGTGACCGACGAGTTCGTCCTGCCGAGCGTCATCGTTTCAGAGGGGAAACCGAGCGGAAAACTGAGCGACGGCGACGGGTTCATTTTCTTCAACTTCCGCTCCGATCGCGCCCGCGAGATCACCCGCACCTTTACGGACCCGGGCTTCTCCGGCTTCCCGAGGGAGGTCTTCCCCAAGCTCTCCTCCTACGTCTGCATGACGAGCTACGACGAGACCTTCGGCCTGCCGGTCGCCTTCGGATCCGACGAGCTGAAGAACATCTTCTCCGAAGTTATCAGCAACGCCGGACTGACCCAGCTGCGGATCGCGGAGACCGAGAAGTACGCCCACGTCACCTTCTTCTTCAACGGCGGCCGCGAGACCCCCTTCCCGGGTGAAGACCGGGCGCTGATCCCGTCGCCCAAAGATGTCGCCACCTACGACCAGAAGCCGGAGATGAGCGCCTACCTCGTCACCGAGGAGCTTCTGAAGCGGCTTGACGAGGACAAGTACGACGTTGTCATCCTGAACTTCGCCAATGCGGACATGGTCGGGCATACCGGAATCATGGCGGCGGCGGTGCGCGCGGTCGAGGCGGTCGACGACTGCGTCGGGAAGCTGGTGGACCGGGTGCTGCAGCTGGGAGGAGCCGTGCTGGTCACGGCGGACCACGGCAACGCGGAGGTCATGCTGGACGAGACGGGCGGACCGCACACCGCACACACCTGCGACCTGGCGCCTTTCGTCCTGGTGGATGATTCCCGCAAGGGGGCGCAGCTCCGCAAAGGGGTGCTCGCGGACCTGGCACCCACCATGCTGGCTATGCTCGGTATCCCGCAACCCCCAGAGATGACGGGGAAAAGCCTGATCGTAGGTTAGCGGCCAGCGCACAGAGGCGAGACGCATGCAATGCGTCTCTACAGTCCGCTACCGCACGCACCCATGGTAGAGACGCATTGCATGCGTCTCAGCGCTGCCGCAACGGGTGCCTCTGCTATCGAGTCTGCAGGCAGATAACCATGACAGCTGACGGGAGAGATGGATGAAGATCATTGCAATTAACGGAAGTCCCCGCGGCATGGCGGGAACAACGGGCAGGCTCCTCGAGGAAGTCCTCGCGGGAGCGACGCAGGCGGGCGCCGAGGTCGAGATCATTTGCCTCGCCGACGCACCGGTCAAACCGTGCGTCGCCTGCGACGCCTGCCACAAGGTCGGGGTCTGCCCGATCAAGGACGACTACGAGCCGATCAAGGAGAAAATCCTCGCCGCGGACGCCGTCGTCCTCGCCAGCCCGAACTACATTTTCAGCGTTTCAGCCCAGATGAAGGCTTTCTTTGACCGCTGCAACGGGCTGGCCCACTGTACCGCCCTGGAAGGAAAGTACGCCGCCTTCGTGGAAACCTCGGGCGGCGGTGGAGACGAAGAAGTGCTGGGGTACATGGAGCGCGTGTTAATCTCGCAGGGTGCGGTTTCCGTGGGTGGTATCGGCTTCCCCGGCGCCGGCCCTCGCATGTTTCCCGGCCAGGAGGCGCTCTTTGAGAAGGCCCGCGCGCTGGGCAGAGATCTCTGCGACTGCGTCCGCGAACGGCGCGCGTTCCCGGAACAGGATGCGGCCCGGCTTGCCTTCAAGGCGAGGATGCGGCACCTTATCTCCTTCATGGGGGAATATTGGCCTTACGAGCGGGAATTCTGGGCGAAGCGCTGAAACTCACGGCAACTATCAGTTGGGAGGATTAGAATATGAGTCAAACGGAAGAGCTGAACGATTGGGCCTACGGGAAGAAGTGCGAGAAGGCAGTCGAAAGCCTGAAAAAAAACGGTTTCGGCGCGCTTTACTGCCAAACCGGCCAGGAAGTATTCCACTACATCGTCAACGAGGCGGCAGACGCGAAGAGCATCGGTTTCGGCGGCTCGCTCTCCATCGCGGACCTGAAGCTTGCGGACAAGCTGAAGGGGATGGGGAAGGAAATACTGAACCACAGCGCGCCGGACTTAACGCCCGAGGAGAAGCTTGACATCACGCGCCGCCAGCTGACCTGCGACCTGTTTCTCACGGCAAGCAACGCGGTCACCCTGTCCGGGTCGCTGGTGAACATCGACGGCAATGGCAACAGGGCGGCGGCCATGTTTTTCGGGCCGAAGAAGGTGATCGTCGTCGTCGGCAGGAACAAGCTGGTTGACGGCAGCGTGGAGGACGCGGTGCGCAGGATCAAGACTTTTGCAGCGCCGCCCAACGCGAAAAGGCTAAATCTGGCGACTCCCTGCGCCACGACCGGCTTCTGCTGTGACTGCGACTCGCCGCAGAGGATCTGCCGGGTGACCACGGTCATCGACAAGAAGCCGCGCAACACGGATATCAGGGTGCTCGTGGTGAACGAGGAGATGGGGCTCTAGTACCCAGTCCAGCTTGATATTTTTGACAACGGTTCAACACCATCTGCTGTTTTTTGTAGGTTGGCGGTGAACGGTCTCATCGTGAACCCCAACGTTGCTCTGTTGGGGTTCACGATGGAGCTCTTCACCCCAACCTACAGCCGGCTAAAGACCGGAGTTTTAAGCTGGACTGGGTACTAGCAAGCTTGCGGACTGCGCGTTTGTTATGGTATGGGCGTTCGACAGACTGTCATGGGCGGTATATAGTTAGCAGGTGCCCAGCAAAGAAGTAGCATTTAGCAGCCTCGGCTCCCGCATGGGGCCGGGGCTTTTTCTTGCCGCGCCAGGCAGCACCGGAGGGAGCATGCCTTTTCGGGCCCTGCTGGATCTCCTCTTCCCGCCACTTTGCCACATCTGCATGGCTTTCATTCCGGGAGCCGGCGAACTCTTCATCTGCGCCGACTGCCTGGAGAAAATCACCTTCATCGCGGCTCCGCTTTGCAGCGTCTGCGGCGTCCCGTTTGGCACTGAAAACGGCTCCGACCATGTCTGTGGCGCCTGCCTGATACATCGTCCCATCCACCTCTGCCGCTCGGCGACCCTTTTTGGCGGACCGATACAGGAACTGGTGCACCGGTTCAAGTACGGACACCGGGTGCATCTCAGCCAACCGCTGGGACTGCTGGTCGCCCGTTCCCTCGCCCCGTTCTACGACGAAGCGGCACCCGAGCTGATCGTTCCCGTACCGCTGCACCGCAAGAGGCTGAGGCAGCGCGGCTACAACCAGTCTCAGCT
>DATCHY010000248.1:0-2712 GCA_036508065.1 Geomonas sp.
CGCCCGGCTGCCAGTCGAATTCCCCCGTCAGCTTGCCGTGCACCTCCTCGGCGATGACCGCGGCCTTCCGGGCGACCGCCTCCAGCCCCTGGTGGAAATGGATGGAGAAGTTGGGGGTCTCGATGGTGGAAAAGACAAACGAGGTGTCAAGACGTGCCGCGTGGGATACCGAAGACAGGCAAAGCGTCAGGATAACGGCAAATAAGGTCGATTTCATGTGCTCCCTTCGTGCAAGGCTGGAAAAACTGTCATAGATACCTGCCAGGTGTGATTCGGTCCATCTCACTCGGCGCCCGCCAGCTCGCGCCCTTTCGGATATTCAATGACGATGTCATAGGAGACCTTCCTCTTTTCACCCGGCGCGAGGTTCAATTTCCAGAGCACCGTTCCGTCCTGCCGGGTCTCGTCAGGCTTGGGCGCCGCCTCGTCGAGGCTCACCCTGATCTCGGCATTCCCCGCCAGGGGGAGCTGGTCCAGCAGGGATACGGTGACAGCGTGCTTCTTGAAATTATCCAACTCGACCGTGCAATGGTAGCTCAGCCGGTTGCTGCCGAGCAGCCCGGCTTTCTTGCGTACCTTGGCTGATTCCCGCTTTACCTTCACCTGGTCGTCGGCCCCGAAGTAGAGGTCGAACTTCTCACCGGCGGCAACCGTCTTAAGGGAGCTCTTGCCGGTGAAGACGGTGTCGTTGAAGACGTTCACCCCACCCGCGAGCAGGGGATAGGCAGTCTTGTTGGTCACCTCCGACTTGAGGTAGACCCGCGCGGAGAGCTTCGGCACGGTCACGAACTCCGCCGCGACCGGCACCTTTTCCATGGCGATGACGCTTGTGGCCCGCGTGCCGTCTGCGGGGACGTCCACCGGCTGGGCGACGTTGAAGAGCACCGAAGTCTGTCCCTGCGCAACCTGCGCCGACAGGGGGAGCGCATTTTCCATCTGGTCAGCGGTGACCTCCGCCGGGGCCGGCGCCGCCATGGTCAACTCCTGGGTCCGGCGCAGCGACAGGGCGCTCTTGGGACGCTCGCCGTAGGTAAGGGGGCGGGGGGGCTCGTAGAGGGCGACCTGCCACGGGGCGAGCTCCGGCGGGGCACCGCCCGCTCCCGGACTGGCGGTGGAAAGGGAGAGCTTCACACCCGGCCACTCCTCGCCGCTCTTTTGCCAGACCTGGGCCCGGTAGGTAAGCTCGGCGCTCTTGCCGTCGGCCGCAAGCCGCACATCGTAGCTCGGTTCCCAGCGGGCCTGTCCGACCAGATAGGAGAGGGTGAGGGTGAAGTCCATCGCCCGTTCAGCCTCGATCGCAACCTCGACCGAGCGCACCTCCTTGTTCCGGTCTCCCCTGCGCTGTTCCAGCTCATTTTTCAGTGCCGCGATCCGGTCGAGGAGCGGCTTCTTGGCGGCCTCGGCGTCATAGAGCTGCTCCTCGACCTTTCCGATCCCGTCGCCCACGAATTTCGCGGCCTCGCCCAGCTCGGCGGTGCTCGGCTTGCCGAGCGTGAGCTCCCTGGAGATGCGCTCCCCCCAGCCGACGCGGATGGAGTCGATGAAGGCCCTTTGGGCGGCGAGGGCCTTGCGCCGCGCCTCGAGGCTTTCCACCTTGCGGTTCAGCGCCAGGATCTCCTCCTCCAGTTCGTGAATGCGTTTCTCCTGGAGCCGCTCAAGAAAGACCGTCTTCACCGTGATCCCGGCGATGCGCGCCCGTCCGGTGCCCGCTCCTTCCGCCCGCAGCGAATCCTCCGCCATGAGCTGCGGCAGAGCGTCGAAGGTCACCAGGTTGGTCCCGGCCTTCAGGGAGAGCGTGCCGCTGCGCGTGACCTGCGCCCGGTCCGGGTAGACCGTGACGGAGCTGATGCGTGAAACGGCTGAAATCGTGTGTGTTTGGGCCAGGACTGTCACTGAAGGGGAGAGGATCAGCAGGGAGCAGAGCAGAGAGAGTCGGATCATCATGGTTGCCTCCACAGGCATAGAGATCGAAAGTTCGAATTTGCGCAGCCAGGTATCTGTCTCTGCCGACTATATGTTACCCGATACTTCGATTATTGCCAGTCTTTTCGGCTGCTGCGAAAGGCAACAGAGACGCATGCCATGCGTCTCTACCTTACCTTTTGTCCAGTGCTCCGCCTATTTGCAACTTGATGACAGGCAGACTGGTAGAGACGCATTGCTTGGCAAAATGTGGATAAGCTTGCCAGGGCCGGCACCCTTTTTTGGTCTGCAACAAGAAAAGTAGTGATCTGAACCAAAAGCCATGGTATTTTTCAAAGCCAAAGGGCGGACTGGGGAGCGCGCCGCATCGGCTCCACCCGATCCGTCCTGTGAAACCTGCCTCAGTCAGCGAAAGGATTCTCTCGACATATGAAATTCATAACAGATTTCCTCACCGGAAAAGAAGGAAGTCCCGCCAGGGACCTCGGCATCCTCTCCCTCATCTTCGGCATCGCCTTCTTCCAGTTCCTCGGGCGTATGCCGCTCATTGAGACCGACGAAGCCCGCTATATGGAAATCCCCCGGGAGATGATCGAGCGGGGCGACTTCATCACCCCGACCCTCAACTACGTCAAATATTTTGAAAAGCCGCCCCTGCACTATTGGGTCAACGCCCTTTCCATAAAGATGTTCGGGGAGACGGAATTCGCCGCCCGTTTCTTCGGAGCCTTCTGGGGGGTGCTGGGGATACTGCTCGTCTATTACCTCGGGCGCAAGCTCTTCGGCCGC
>DATCHY010000249.1:0-4035 GCA_036508065.1 Geomonas sp.
ACGATCAGGTCTTCATTTGCACCACGTTAACAAGCAATTGGAAAAAGACCAGCCTATCTGCTTTTTTATTATTCACTCTCCAGCATGGTCCGAATAACCTGCAATTCCTTGCGGCGCTCCTCTGTGGTTTCCGGATAACTCATCTTGAGGTCGCGGAGTGAGTCGGCAATGACCCGGGAGATGATCAGCCGGGCGTTTTTCTTGTCATCGGCCGGCACCACGTACCATGGCGCTTCCTTGCTGCTGGTGGCGGTCAGGCATTTTTCGTAGGCATCCTGGTACTGCTTCCAGAGCCCCCTCTCCTTAATGTCATCCGCACTGAACTTCCAGTTCTTCTCAGGATTATCGATGCGCTGCAGAAAGCGCTGGCGCTGCTCTTCCTTTGATATATGGAGAAAGAACTTGATAACGCGGGTGCCGTTACGATGCAGATGGTTCTCCAGGTCCAAAATGGAGCGGTACCGATCATGCCAAACTGTCTTCTCGTCGAGCAGTTTGTCCGGCAACCCCTCTACGCCCAGGATCTCATGATGCACGCGAACGATGAGCACTTCTTCGTAGTAGGAACGGTTGAAGATGCCGATCCGGCCTCGTTCCGGCAGACGGCATGAGGTGCGCCAGAGAAAGTCGTGATCCAGTTCCTCTGCAGACGGGTGCGTGAAACTGTGGACTTCGGTGCCTTGAGGATTGACGCCCGACATCACATGCTTGATGGCTCCGTCTTTTCCCGCAGCGTCCATCGCCTGAAAGATCACCAGCAAAGCGTAACAGTTGTTTGCATAGAGAAGACTCTGGAGTTCGCTTAACTGCTGGGTATGTTCTTCGAGGAGTTCCTGGTACTCCTGCTTCGACTGGTAAAAGGGTTTAACAACCGTGGGTAGTTTTTTCAGCGTTACCTTTTCTCCTTCCCGCACCCTGAAATCCTCCGTGTTTATTCCCATCTTTGTCCTCCAGTGCAGTTAATGGCTGCGACTCCGATAAACATAACTCACCCCTAGTACCCAGCCCAGCTTGAAATAACGGGGAACAGTTCAACACCGTCTGTTGTTTTTTGTAGGTTGGCGGTGAGCGGTCTCATCGTGAACCCCAACGTTGCTATGTTGGGGTTCACGATGGAGCTGTTCACCCCAACCTACCGTCTATTCACTCAGCCGAGCCGCAAGCATACCAGAGTATCCACACAAAACCAGATCTTGCAGGGGCACCCCTTGCGGGTGTCCAGGTTTCTGAACAGGTACATTTTCAAGCGCCTTGACAAAGATGCCCGCCTTGGTAAAAAGAATTAGCACATCCACATCTGACTCCCGCGCTTTCCTGGCTACGCTCTCCTTTCCTACGGCGCCGAAAGCACCAGAACGGTACTACGCCAAGGCACAAAGTGCCTGCTGCAAAACCGGTTATCGTTACTTGAAGCCTCCCTTTAACAAACGCAAAACGCTTACGTACGGCTTTTCCCAAAGGACCGCTGATGCCCGAGATGTCCAGACGCACTTTTTTATGGATTACCGGAGGGAGCAGCATTGCGCTCGCCACCAATCCGCCGCGAAAGCTCGTCAACAAACTGATTCCCCGGGTGATCCCGCCGGAAAACATCCGACCCGGCACATGGGAGCTCTTTGCCACCACCTGCCGGGAATGCCCGGCCGGTTGCGGCATGCATCTGTGGCACCGGGATGGACGGGTCACCAAGGCGGAAGGCAACACAGAGCATCCGGTAAACCGCGGCGGACTCTGCGCGCGCGGCCAGTCGGCGCTGCAGGGGCTCTACGACCCGGACCGCGTGCAGCAGGTTCTGCATCGCGACAAGAGACAGGGGGAGCAGAAGCGCTCCTGGGAAGAGGCGCTGGCCGGCATCTCCGCTCAACTCTCGGCTGGAGGCAGGGTTGCAGTGTTGTCGAGCCTGCAGACCGGAGCGCTGGCGGAGGTGATGAAGAGCTTTGCAGCCGCCTTCGGCTCCGAGCGCGTCCTGTTCCATGAGGCATTCAACTACGAGCCGTTGAAGGAGGCCCACCAACAGCTGTTCAACCTGCCGCTCATCCCGAGCTACCACCTCGACAAAAGCGATTTTATCATCAGCTTTGCCGCCGATTTCCTGGAAACCTGGATATCCCCGGTCTCCTTCGCGGCCCAGTTTGCAGCGATGCACGCCTACCAGGGCGGCTCCAGGATGAACAGGATGGCCTACGTGGGACCACGCCTCTCGATGACGGCCGCCAATGCGGACGATTTCCTGCAGGTGCCGCCCGGGTACGAGCGGGTCGTCGCCGCTTCGATGCTGAAGATCATCGTCGAGCGGGGCTGGCAGAAGAACGATCTCTCCGCCGTCCGGCAGGAAATCGACTCCCTGGTTGCAGGAGCCGGTCCGATCCCCGGCGTTTCGCAGGAGCTGCTGGTACGGCTGGCCAGATCGTTCAGCGCCGCCCGGGCGAGCGTCGCCCTCGCCGGTCCCATGGCCGCACGCAGTCCCCTGGCAACCGACACGGCATTGTGCGCGGCGCTTCTCAATTACGCTGCCGGCCGTATCGGGCAAACGGTCGATTTCTCTCGGCCCCACGCGCTGAGCGCTACCGCGCGGGAGGCCGATCTGGAGTCCCTTTTCCTTTCCCTCGGGCCGAAGGATATCCTCTTCGTGCATGACACGAACCCGGGCTACAGCCGGCTGGGTGCGGCGGCGCAGCTAAGCAGGGCGGGGACGCTGGTGTACCTCGGCACCCTCATGGACGAGACGGCAAAACTGGCGCACTGGTTCCTGCCGGTGGATTCCCCCCTGGAATCGTGGGGCGACTTCGAACCGGCAGCCGGTACCCACTGTCTCATGCAGCCGACCATGAGCAGGCTCTACGAGACCCGTGCGGCTGGCGACGTCTTTCTGGAACTGGCCCGGCGGGCGGGTAAGCCGCTCTCCAGGATCCCTTCCGGGCCGCCCGTGGCAGATTTCCAAAGCTGGCTCAAGGCGCGCTGGACCGGGCTGGCGGGCGAGGCCGTGGGTTCCGAAGCATCGGAGGCCTTCTGGACGCTTGCCCTTCGAAACGGCGGAGTCTGGAGCTCCGTGCAGGCAGGTGCAGCGCAAACGGCACCAAGCGCCCGCCTCGGCTCGGTCCGTTTTGCACCCCCGGCACAGAAACCGGCGCAGGCCTACCTGGCGGAGCTCTGGCCCTGGTCCTCCGTCATGGCCTTCGACGGCCGTGTCGCCAACCGCGGCTGGCTCCAGGAAGCGCCCGATCCCGTCAGCTACCTGGTCTGGGGCAACTGGATCGATCTGCATCCGGTCAAGGCGGCAGCGCTCGGGATCAAGGAAGGGGACCTGGCGGAACTGGCGACGGCGGCCGGTTCTCTGCGTGCGCCGGTGCGGATCACCGAGGAGGTGAGCGAACGTCTGGCCGCCATCGCGCTGGGGCAGGGGCACGTTGCCCTCGGGGAAACCGCCCGTGGCATCGGAGCCAACGCCTTTGCGCTGCTCGGGGCGCCTCAGGATGGCTCCATGTTCGCATCCTGCCGGATTCGCCGGGTGACGGGCTCCGGCTCCCTGATCTACACCGCTCCCACCAGGGAGCAGCTCGGCCGCCGGATAGTCCAGTGGGTGCCGCTCTCCCGGCTTGCCCGCATGCGGCCAGGCGAGGGGGATGACCTGATCCTGCCTCTTCCCGAGGGGTACCGGCCCGACAAGGACCTGTACCCGAAACGCGAATATACCCAGCACCGCTGGGCCATGGTGATCGACCTGCACCGCTGCATCGGGTGCGGCGCCTGTGCGGTCGCCTGCTATGCCGAAAACAACATCGCGGTGATCGGGAAGGAGCGGGTAGCGAAGGGTCGCGAGATGGCCTGGCTGCGCGTGGCGCCCTACCGGAAACCGGAAAGCCCCCGCCGCCTGAGCTGGCTCCCGCTACTGTGCCAGCACTGCGACGCCGCGCCCTGCGAGCCGGTCTGTCCCGTTTTCGCCGCCATGCACAACGAGGAGGGGCTGAACGCGCAGATCTATAACCGCTGCATCGGCACGCGCTACTGCTCCAACAACTGCCCCTACAAGGTGCG
>DATCHY010000250.1:0-2266 GCA_036508065.1 Geomonas sp.
CTCGCTGATCAGCGAGACCCGCCCCGGCGGCTGCTGGGCCAGGTAGATGATGCCACGTATTGCGTATTCTCCCTTTCGGGTCAGCTCCATCATAAAAACACCTTTAAGACCAATTTTATCCTTTATAGCGAACCGGCTCCCTACTGTCAAGCTTTTTAACCCGAAGACCACCGAAGACCATAAAAAACGGGGCCGCATGCGGTCCCGTTTTTTAATAGATAATTTAGAGTGAATATCAGCCCAGCAGGCTGTTAAAGTTTCTTGCCCTGTTTGCCAGGATGGTCGGGTCCAGGACCTCACCGCAGCAGGTGCACTTCCATGCGTCAAAAGACCTGACGAAGTCATAGTATTTCTCGGCGAACATTCTTCCTTTGCATTTCGGGCATTTCATGAACGTTACCTCCCCATAAAGAGTTGATTAAAGACTTTCAGTTGGGAAGCAACAATTCACCTTGCATGCCAATACGGGAACATTAGACTGATTGTAATGGTACGGCGACCGTCGCCGTTGCATAACGGCCGTAAATTGCCGCCGTTAGCAGTGCATTAAAAATACCTTCTGATCGCAGCGAGCTTGCCGGGGCCGATCCCCGGCACCCGCAGCACCCCTTCCAGCGCGCCGAAAGCGCCATTTTTCTGACGGTCGGCAACGATCCTGCCGGAGAGGACCGGGCCTATCCCCGGCAGGCAGGCCCACTCCCCGGTCCCCAGCAGGTCGGGGTCGAGCGGGATGCCGAGCAGCATCCGCTCCTTTGCCCCCATCCTTTCCTTCGACAAATCGGCGACTTCCCGGCCGCGCAGCCTGAGAGTCACCACTTCTCCGGAGTCGAGGCGGGCTCCCGCGGAAGCTGCGATGCCGGCTGGAAGCGGCGTTCCCGGCAGCGTCATTTTTATGGCGGAAACGGCCGAAGCGCCTTCAGGAAGCTCGTACAGGCCGGGGCGCGGGAAATCGCCGGCAAGACGCACCGTGATTGTTCCGGGCCGGGCACGAAAAAAGGCCGCGCCCTCACCTTTCCCGGTGGGTACGCGGCCTTTGAAGTAGAGCGAGGCGCAGAGCAGCAGGGCGAGGCACCAGAGGGCCAATCGGCTGCTGCGCGGCATCACTTCCTTGGTAACCCCGCCTCGTCGTCCTTGTGCAGCTTGTACTCGATGGAGTCGATCAGCGCCTGGTAGGACGCCTCTATGACGTTCGACGAGACGCCGACCGTGCCCCAGCGGCTCTCCTTGTCGCCGGACTCGATCAGGACGCGGATGGCGGAGGCGGTGCCCTGGCCGGCAGGCAGGACCCGGACCTTGTAGTCGTGCAGCTTCACGTCCTTGAGTTTGGGATAGAACTTCTCCAGGGCCTTCCTGAGGGCGTTATCCAGCGCGTTGACCGGACCGGTACCGTCCGCCGCGGTGTGCTCGATCTTGCCGCCCACCTTCACCATGATGGTCGCCTCGGAGATCGGCTGCTCGTCCTCGTGCCGCTTCTCGTCGATGACCCGGAACCCGACCACGGAGAAGAACTTCCGGTGCGTGCCGAGGGCGCGCTTCATGAGAAGCTCGAAGGAGGCCTCGGCACCCTCGAACTGGTAGCCGCGGTTCTCCATCTCCTTGATGTTTTCCAGGATTTCCAGGGTGACCGGATCCTTGCTGTCCAGGTTGATTTGGAACTCGGTCGCCTTGGCGAGGATGTTGGCGCGCCCGGAAAGGTCCGAGATCAGCACCCGCGTGTTGTTGCCGACCAGCTCGGGCCTCATGTGCTCGTAGGTCTCGGGGTGGCGCTGGATGGCGGAGACGTGCACCCCGCCCTTGTGGGCGAAGGCGGAATTCCCCACGTACGGCTGGTGCTTGTCGGGGGCGAGGTTGGCCAGCTCGTACACGTAGCGGGAGAGCTCGCGGAGCTGCCGCATCTGGGGGTCGCTCACGCAGTCGATCCCCATCTTCACCTTCAGGGCGGGGATGATGGAGCAGAGGTTCGCATTGCCGCAGCGCTCGCCGAAGCCGTTGATGGTCCCCTGCACCTGGACGATCCCCTGTTCCACGGCAATGATGGAGTTGGCGACGGCGCATTCGCTGTCGTTATGGGTGTGGATGCCGAGCGGCGTGGAGATGACGGCCTTCACCTGAGCGATGATGCGCGCCATCTCGTAGGGCATGGTGCCGCCGTTGGTGTCGCACAGGATGATGCAGTCGGCGCCCCCCTGTTCGGCGGCCCTGAGCGACTTGATGGCGTACTCGGGGTTTGCCTTGTAGCCGTCGAAGAAGTGCTCGGCGTCGAAGA
>DATCHY010000251.1:0-3692 GCA_036508065.1 Geomonas sp.
AGCCGCCGGAGCCGCCACGACCGACAAAGCCGCCGGAGCCGCCACGACCGACAAAGCCGCCGGATCCGCCGCGACCGACAAAGCCGCCGGATCCGCCGCGACCGACAAATCCGCCGGAGCGGCCGCCATCGACATGCCCACGCACGGCGGGTTCGGCAAAAGCGACCTGCTCGACATGCCCCGGCAAGGAATTCACAAAAAACGCCAGCGTGGCAGCAAGGACGATGAATATTGTTTTTTTCATATCAGCCCCCTCTGGAACTATTGATTGCTTTAATGCATTTTACAACTTAACGACCGATCTGCAAAAGCTAAAAATAAAGCCGCCTAATCCCTGTTGAAGCAAAGTCCTCTCGATCTCACGCAGCACCTTCAATGCCGCGGGACGAAAATGAATCTATTAGGCAAAGAGCGCGGGAACGGAAACGCGCAAAGAAAAACGAAAGGCCCGCCAGATTTCTCTGGCAGGCCTCTTTTTAAAGCTCAGCGCTGATTTCGCGAGGTAATGCCTCGCCGTCACCATCCCCGCCAGCGGGTCAAGCGACGCTGACACCGCGCCGGTAGTGGTACACGAAGCTCCAGAGTTCAGAAAGCAGCATGCCGCCCAGCATCAGGCTGCAGCCGAGCAGCGCCCGCGGGGCGAGGACCTCGCCCAGCAGCAGCCAGCCCCCGAATGCGGCGAAGACCCCTTCGGCGCTGAGGATGACGGCGGTGTGAGCCGGGTGGGCGTCGCGCTGGGCCACCACCTGCATGGTGTAGGCGACACCGACGGATATGACCCCGCCGTAGAGGATGGGAAGCGCCGCCTGCAGGATGCCCGTGAGACTGACCGTCTCGATGCAGAACGCGGTAATGAGACTCAGCAGGGAGCAGACGGCGAACTGCACAGCGGAGAGCTTGAGCGAGTCAAGGCGCGGGGAAAGATAACCAATCAGCAACACGTGCCCCGCCCAGAAGAAGGCGCCGATCAGTTCCAGCAGGTCGCCGAATCCGATGGTGAATTGCGCGGTCACGCTGAGCAGAAAGAGTCCAAAGGCTGCCATAATCGCGCCCAGCCAGGTGCCGAGGGTGGGGCGCTGCCGCCAGCACAGGCCGAGCAGAGGGACGATCACCACATAGAGACCGGTGATAAACCCCGCATTGCCCGCCGTCGTAGTGATCATACCGACCTGCTGCAGCGAGGCGCCGAAGAAAAGAGCCGCTCCCGCCAGACCGCCGCCCAGCAGCAAGGATCTGGTGCCGCCCTTGGGCAGGAGACCGGGCAAACGGTTCTGGCGACGCTGACCGATCAGGACCAGCGGCAGCAGCGACAGGCTCCCGAGGGCGAACCGGACCCCGTTAAAGGTGAAAGGCCCGACAAATTCCAGCCCCTGACGCTGTGCGACAAAACCGAAACCCCAGATGGCAGCGATGAGCAACAACAATAGATCGGATTTTAAGCCTTTTCCCTGCATGAATGGTCCTTCTGTGGGATTGATAGATGATTGACTGGGGAGGTAAATGGCTACTGTTGTCCTTTTCTGCGCAGAAAGTCAAGTGACAGAGGGCTATTTCTGTTATTCTTGATAACAGCCTTGAACTCGTTGAAGGTTTATCCTGATGCCGGGGTGGGCCCTTCCTGCTTCATCTGGCACACAAGAGGAGTTTTTTGCATGACTGACAAAAACAACCATACACCGAACATTCATCAGACCGAGCTGGCAAACGGAATTCGTGTCATCAGTCAGCCGACGCCTGGCCTGCAAGGGGCGGGAATTGCCATTCATGTCCTGAGTGGCTCCCGTGATGAAGATCCGCGTATCGGCGGTGCTTCGCACTTCATCGAACACCTTCTTTTCAAAGGGACCGAAAAGCGCACCTCCTACCAGATCACCACCGAGCTCGACGCCATCGGCGCCTCGCCCAACGCCTGCACCAGCCAGGAAGGGGTGACCTACTACGTGAAGGCACTCAGCAGTGACCTGCCCCAGGCGTTTGATGTTATCAGCGACATGTTCCTCAACAGCTCCTTTCCGGAAAAGGAAATCGATATGGAGCGCGGCGTGGTCCTGGAAGAGATCAAGCGCGCCGAAGACAATCCCGACCGCTATCTCCATAACCGCTTCTGCGAAGGCTTTTGGGGAGACCACCCGCTGGGCAGGCCGGTACTGGGCACCCCCGAGGTCATCAGCAGCATCAGCCGGGAACAACTGATGCAGCACATGCGGGAGCGCTATGTGCCTGGCTCAACGATAGTCGCCGCAACGGGCAATATCGAGCACGGCGACGTCGTTTCTCTGGTTGAAGGTTATATGGGCGGCATGCAGGCGCGTGCTACGGCGCCGGCCGCCGCTCCGACAGCCTCGGCGAGTTATGGCCTGGCGTCCGCCCGCCACAACCATCGTGAGATGCAGCAGGTGCAGTTCTACCTCGGTTACCCGTCTCTTGCTCCCACCGATCCGCGCTACTGGTCCCTGCAAATTTTGAGGCTGGTCCTGGGCGGCGGCATGAGCTCGCGGCTGTTCCGGGAGGTGCGCGAGGAGCGCGGGCTCGCCTACTCGGTCGGGGCCTACCTGCTCGAATACAGCGACCGGCCGGCCATGGTCGTCGTAGCAGGCTGCAACAGCGGCCGGGCGCAGGAGGCTATCGAGGTCTGCCACCACGAAGTGATGAAACTCTCGCGCGAAAAGCTCACCGCCCAGATCCTGGAGGAGGCCAAGCGGCAGGCGCGGGGAAAACTGCTGCTGAGCCTGGACAGCCCTGCCGATTGGCTGATCCCCCTGGCCAAGGAGGTCGGTTATTTCGGGCGGGCGCACAGCATGTCGGAGGAACTTGCAGAAGTAGAGGCGGTTACGCCGGAGGCGGTGATAGAGCTTGCGGAAGAGCTTTTCGCCGGCAGTCTGCCGCGACTGGAATCTATCGGACCCGAAATGGAGCTCACCCTCCCCTCTTAGCTCGCGATCTGTTTCGGGCCTGCAAATGGCAAAAAGCCCCGCCGGGTTTCCCTGGTGGGGCTTTTCTGTTGAATTCGCCAGCGCCTCAGGCGAGGCGCCAATCAACCGGCTCTACGCCGTGTTGTTCCAGATATGCGTTAGCCAGCGAAAAGTGTCGGCACCCCAGGAACCCCCGGTACGCCGACAATGGTGAGGGATGAGGTGCTTTTAGAACCAGGTGCTTTTTGTCATCAATCACAAGACCCTTTTTATGTGCGTAAGATCCCCAGAGCATGAAAACGATATGTTCCCTCTCTCGGTTCAATTCGGAGATCGCTTTGTCGGTAAAGGTCTCCCAGCCCTTTCCTTGATGCGAAGCGGCGTGACCAGCTTCGACGGTCAATACGCTATTAAGGAGCAAAACGCCCTGATCGGCCCAGCTCCCCAAATTCCCGTGGCTGACATCGCTTGAACCGATCCCCAAATCAGCTTGAACTTCCTTGAAGATATTCACCAGCGAGGGCGGGCAACCGACTCCTCTCCGGACGGAAAAGCACAAACCGTGGGCCTGGCCGGGTCCGTGGTAAGGATCCTGTCCGAGGATGACGACTTTCACCTTGTCAAAGGGAGCGCAATTGAAGGCATTGAAATATTCGCTCTCATTGGGATAGATCGCCTTGCGGCTGGAAAGTTCGCGGCGCAGGAACTCACCGAGGTCCTCCATATAGGGCTTCCCAAATTCCTCAAACAGATGTGATTTCCAACCCGGCTCTATCTGTG
>DATCHY010000252.1:0-4335 GCA_036508065.1 Geomonas sp.
TCGAATGAGACCCGCCACTCGCCCTCTTCCCTGTCCCCGACCGTGGCGACGACCCCGGCGTCAAGCGTGATCCGGGTCCCGGGTTTGGGAGACTTGGAGGCCTTGATCAGGCAGTTCCAGACCTCGTCCGCCCCGGCAAGCCTGCGCACCAGGAAGATCTCGACGGCCCCGCCGCTCTCCTTGTGCCCGTTGAGCCGGGCCGGGATCACCCGGGTGTCGTTCAGGACCAAAAGGTCCCCGGCGCGAAACAGCGAGGCGAGGCCGGCGACGGTCAGCTCGCCCAGCCCGCCGCTTTCGCGGTCCAGCGTCAGGACCCGCGAGGCGTCCCGCTGCCGTGCCGGGTGCTGGGCGATCAGCTCATCGGGCAATTCGTAGTCGAAATCGGAAAGGAGCATAGCTATTGACCGTATCCCTTGGTAAGAGTAACTCCGGGATAGTAGTACGAGAGAATCTCGCGGTAGGAAAAACCATCCCCGGCGCGCTGCTTGGCACCCCACTGGCACAGGCCGACGCCGTGGCCGCTGCCGGAACCCGCGATCTGGCAGTCATCCCCCGAAACCCTCAGCTCGAAGTTGGTGCTTTTCACGACGCCGTAGCCCAGCGCCTTGCGAAAGGCGACGCCCGGCACGGAGACCTTCCCCCTGGCGGAGCTCACCCCGACCTCCTGCACCCGGCCGCTGTCGTTGCGCCCCTGGACCTTTAGCTCCCTGATCCCCGAAACCTGGTAGCCCGCGCCCCGCAGGGCCGCCTCCACCTTCTTGAGCGGGATGGTCTGTTCCCAGCGGATCGGGTTGGCCTCCTGGCAGTACTGGCACGGCACGCCGCGCAGGTACGGTATCGACAGGCCCCAGACCCGCTCCGAGGACTCGGTGTGACCGGCGCAGTTGGAGTGGTAGAAGGCCTGGATCACCTTGCCGTCAAAACTGAGCACCTCGCCCGCGGTCTCCTGCACTCCGCGTGCCGCCCGGCTGTCCTCCACGTCGCACCCCTCGTACACCTGGTCCATGACGCTCGATTCCAGCTGGTAGGGGGCTCCCCTGCGCGCCAGTTTCTGGTACACCGCGTAGGACCGGGCGATCACCGCCTGCGACTTCACCGCTTCCATGGGCCAGGCCGAGGAGATCTCGCAGTTGATGAGACCGATCAGGTACTCCTCGAGCGGCAGCTCGTTCACGACCAGAAGCCCGCGGTCCGCTGCCGTCACCTCCAGCAGTCCGCGGTATCCCTTGCCGTTCACCGTCACCCGCACCGGCGCGGAGGCGACCAGCCCGGCCACGCTGCGACCGTTCACCGCGATCCCTTCCCTGGTGCGCTTCACCTCCAGCGGCATCTCCAGCCGCAGCGGCTGGCCGCGGCCGTCGGTCAAGAGCACCCCGGTCCCGTCGATCCGGAGGGTCTCGGCGCCCTTGATGAGCGCGACCCTGATGGTCTCCGGGCGCCAGGCGGCGGAACTCCCGCCCGCAAAGAGGCAGATGGCCAATATGAGAAAGGTCCTGAAGCAGTTCATCTATTCGGTAGCCATGCGCATTTTTACTGTCCTTAAAAGCCTTAGATATAAACCATGGAACAGCGTGCAAAGTCAATAATTTTATCGTTCTAACAAGGCAAATCGGCCGCTGCGTTGGCAAGTGAATTGCTTCAACTTCTCATTAAGAACACGGCCTCGGCCCCACACTCCGGGACGGAAACGCCGTTCCAGACGCAGCGATGCTGATCCACGCCCCCTGGCAAGGGAAAAACCGGCGCAACCGCTGCGCCAGAAGACCGCCCGACCTCGCCATATGACGGAGAACGCCGGCGACAAGCTACGCCATATGGCGCAGGCGCCGGTTCAGCGCAGCCCAACAATTAAAAAAATCTCGACATGCAGGAAGGTTTATGCTCAATTCACTGAAAATAAAGATCCTCACCCTGGTAACCGTGATCATGGTGTTCCTCATCTCCTCGGTCGCCTACATCAATTTCTGGCAGCAAAAGGAGATGCTGCACGAGATCGCCAACCGCAACACCTCGGTGCTGATCGAGACCATCAAGAGCAGCATCGGTAACGCCATGCTATCCGGGCACTCCGAAGAGGTCAGCAGCATCTTCTCGAGGATCAGGTCGCGCGAGTTCGTGAAATCGATCAGGATCGTCGACGAGTCCGGCAAGATCCTCAACTCGGCGGCACGGGAAGAGGTCGGCACCCGGATCCCGAAGGTCGGGGTTCAGGAGCTTGCCCCCCGGAACTTCAGCCTCCACCCCGAGAACGGGGTCTTCGTCTCCTACACCCGCATCGTCAATGCGCCCCAGTGCTACAGATGCCATGCACCCTCCAGCGAGACCCTCGGTCTTTTGGAGATAAAGCTCTCCCTGGACTACATGAAAGGCTTCATCGCACGGGAGCGGGACACCGCGGTGCTGTCGAGCCTGCTCCTGATCACCCTGATCTTCAGCACCATCGGCGTCTTCCTGATCCTCTACGTCGACAAGCCGATACGGAGGCTCATCTCGTTCATGGAGGGCGTGGAGCGCGGCGACTTCGATCACAAGGTCGTGCTTACCAGCAGTAACGAGATGCATATACTCGGCGAGAGTTTCAACCGGATGGTAGTGCGGCTGAAGGCGATGATGGAGTCAACCATCTCGCACGAAAGGGAGCTCGCCCGGGCCCAGGAGAAGCTGACCTACCACCGGGAAACCCACCAGATGAACGGCAGGCTGGAGGAGCAGATCCGGGAGATCGAAAACCTCAACGTCACGCTGGAGGAGAGGATCGAGGAGATCGAGGAGGCGAACTACAAGATCGCGGACCTGGCCGGAGAACTTGAGGACAAGAACACCCACCTGGAGAAGGCGGTGGCGAAGCTCTCCACCCTCTACAAGCTGGGGCTCGCCATAAACTCCACCATCGAGGTGGAGAGCCTGTACCAGCTCGTGGTCCAGACCACCATGGACACCCTCCAGGCGCAGATCGGCTACATCATCCTTTACGACGCCGACAGCGGCGACCTGAAGGTCACCAACCTGGTCGGCCACCGAAGCGGGCAGTTGCAAAATGAGACCCGCATCCCGATGAAGCCCTCCAGCGTCTCCACCTGGGTCATCGAAAACTCCCGGCCGCTGCTGATCGCGGACATCAACCAGGCCCCCGAGTTCGACCGGTTCAGCGCGCTGGGATACGAGAGGAAGACCCTGATCTGCGCGCCGCTTCTGGTGAAGGACGAGATCATCGGCACCATCACGGTGGTCAACAAGCTGAACAATTCGATCTACAACCACGAGGAGCTCGAACTGTTGAGCACCATCGCGGCCCAGGCGAGCATCGCCATCAAGAACGCGAAGCTCTACGACGAGCAGCAGAAAACCTACCTGAACACCATCCAGGCGCTGGTCTCCGCCATAGAGGCGAGCGACAGCTACACCCGTGGCCATTCCGAGCGGGTGACCCGCTTCTCGCTGGCGCTCGCCAAAAGGCTCGAGCTGCCGCAGAACAGGCTCAAGGTGATCGAGCGGGCTGCCATCCTGCACGACATCGGCAAGATCGGCATCGACCTTTCCCTGCTGCACAAGGAGGCGGAGCTCACCCCCGGGGACGTCGCGGAACTGCAGCAGCACCCTACCATCGGCATGAAGATCCTCGAGCCGATCGAGTTTCTCTACGACGTGCGTCTTTGCATCGGGCAGCACCACGAGCGCTACGACGGCCTTGGCTACCCGAACAACCTGGCGGCCGAGGATCTCCTCCTGGAGTCCCGCATCCTCGCCATCGCCGACTCCTTCGACGCCATGACCTCCGACCGCCCCTACCGCAAGGCGCTCCAGGTCGAGCTGGCGATTGCGGAGCTCGCGGCGAACGCGGGGACCCAGTTCGACCCGGAGCTGGTGCCGATCTTCATCGAACTCCTCAAAACCCCGAATTTCCTGCCGCAGCGCCTCCCGCGCGCCGAAGCCAAGCTGCACCCGGAAGCCCTTTGCTCCGAAGATTGCCCCGCGAGCATAATAATGGTATAACTGGCTTCGTCATTAAAACCCGCATATTTCAGGAGTCCCCTTGGCACCGCTTATAGAAATCAGAGGGCTGTCCACCCAGTTTCGCCTCCCCGGCGGCGTGCTGAAGGCGGTCGAGTCCGTTGACCTCACCCTGGAAGCGGGCGAGACCCTGGCACTGGTCGGCGAGTCGGGGTGCGGCAAGAGCATCACCGCCGCTTCCATCATGCGCCTGGTGCCGCCTCCGGGGCGGATCGTGGCGGGCTCCATCCTCTTCAAGGGGGTCGACCTGCTGCAGCTGTCGGCAGAGGAGATGCGGGGCATCAGGGGAAACCGGATCGCCATGGTGTTCCAGGACCCGATGAC
>DATCHY010000253.1:0-12635 GCA_036508065.1 Geomonas sp.
CATCGTGTTCTCGTTCCGTTTTCCAGCCCCCTTTGCCAAGTACATCGCCGCCAAGGGATCGGTGGCGATCGACGGCATCAGCCTGACGGTGAACTCGGTCGGCCCGGACTCCTTCAGCGTCAACGTGATACCGCACACGGCCGCCAGGACCACCCTGGTCAACAAGCGGGTGGGTGACGAGGTGAACATCGAGACCGATCTCATCTGCAGATACCTGGAGCGCTTGCTGGCGGGCAGGGACACCAAAGAGGGCGGGGTGTCGTTGGAACTGCTTGCCAAAAACGGCTTTATGTGACATAAATTCTCATTTGATCACGAGTTAGAGGGGTTAAAGGATATGTCTGTAGCGAGCATAGAGGAAGCCATCGAGGAGATCAAGGCCGGCAGGATGGTGATCCTGGTGGACGACGAGGACCGGGAAAACGAGGGCGACCTCACCATGGCGGCGCAGTGCGTGACGCCCGAGGCGATCAACTTCATGGCGCGTTTCGGCCGGGGCCTGATCTGCCTGACCATGACCGGCGAGCGCTGCGACCGGCTCAACCTTCCGCCCATGGTTCAGAGCAACACCTCCTCCTTCGGCACGGCGTTCACCGTCTCCATCGAGGCGAAAAAAGGTGTCACCACCGGGATCTCCGCGGCTGACCGCTCCCACACCATTTTGACCGCGGTAGCCCCCGGCGCCACCGCGTCCGACCTGGCGCGTCCCGGTCACATCTTTCCCCTGAGAGCCAAAAACGGCGGCGTCCTGGTGCGCGCCGGGCAGACCGAGGGCTCCGTCGATCTGGCGCGTCTGGCCGGGCTCGAGCCTGCCGGGGTCATCTGCGAGATCATGAACGAGGACGGCACCATGTCCCGCATGCCGGATCTGAAGAAGTTCGCCAAGCAGTACGGCATCAAGGTCTGCACCATAGCGGACCTGGTCGCTTACCGCATGAAGCACGAGTCCCTGGTGAGAAGGTCCGTCGAGGTGGCGCTGCCGAGCCATTTCGGCAGCTTCCGGGCGGTCGCCTTCGAAAACGATATCGATCATCTGGAGCACCTGGCGCTCGTCAAGGGTGACATCCGCGGCGACCAGCCGGTCCTGGTGCGGGTCCACTCCGAGTGCCTGACCGGGGACGTCTTCGGCAGCATCAGGTGCGACTGCGCCGACCAGCTGCATAGCGCCATGGAGCAGATCGAGGCGGAAGGCGTCGGCGTCATCCTTTACATGCGACAGGAAGGGCGCGGCATCGGCCTCACCAACAAGCTGAAGGCCTATGCGCTGCAGGACCAGGGGCAGGACACCGTGGAGGCGAACCTGGCGCTCGGCTTCAAGGCCGATCTCCGGGACTACGGCATCGGGGCGCAGATCCTGGTGAACCTCGGGGTGAAGAAGATCCGGCTCATGACCAACAACCCGAAGAAGCTGGTCGGCCTCCAGGGGTACGGGATCAACATCGTCGAGCGGGTGGCCATCGAGATGGCCGCTTCCAAGAGCAACGTGAAGTATCTGAAGACCAAGCGCGACAAGATGGGGCACCTGCTGGAAAACATATAGAGACAGGGTAGAGACGCATTGCATGCGTCTCTGAACCAACCGGCCTTCCACTGATTTGAAAGGCGGAGACGCATGCAATGCGTCTCTACAAGCTGTGTCCTGTGAGCTGGGCGAAAGGGTGCCCGGCTTTACGATTATTTCTTAACCTTAACCTGTGAGCCCGAGCGAACGAAAACCTCGACCTGCTTCACACCCGGAGTGCTCTATGCCAAAATTCATCGAAGGAAAACTGAACGCCGAGGGGCTCAGGTTCGGTATCGTCGTCGGCCGTTTCAACAGCTTCATCGGGGAGCGGCTCCTTGAGGGTGCCCTCGACGCCCTGATCCGTCACGGCGCGGACGAAGCCCAGATCACCGTGGCGAGGGTGCCGGGCGCCTTCGAGATACCGCTCGTTGCCCAGAAGATGGCGCAAAGCGGCAACTACGATGCCCTGATCTGCCTGGGCGCCGTCATCCGCGGCTCGACGCCGCACTTCGACTACGTGGCCTCCGAGGTCTCCAAGGGGATCGCTCACGTCTCGCTTGCGACCGGCGTGCCGGTAGCCTTCGGCGTGCTCACCACCGACACCATCGAGCAGGCGATCGAGCGGGCCGGGACCAAGGCCGGCAACAAGGGTTTCGATGCCGCGATGACCGTCATCGAGACCGTGAACCTGTTCAAGGAGATGAATTAATTGAGTACACGTAGAGATGGCAGGGAACTGGCGCTGCAGGCGCTTTACTCGAAGGACCTGGTCCCGCAGGACGCAAACTTCACCCTGAAGCGGATCATGGAGAGTTTCAGCGAGGGAGAGGAGCCGACCCTCGAGATCCATTCCAAGGCGTTCGCCTTCGCCGCCGAACTGGTGAATGGCGTGATCGCCCACCTCCCCGAGATCGACGGCCGCATCGCGGATAAATCGAAGCACTGGAGCATGTCGCGCATGGCGCGGGTGGACCTGAACATCCTGCGTCTCGCGGTCTACGAGTTGCTGTACCGGCCCGATATCCCTAAGAACGTCACCATGAACGAGGCGATCGAAGTGGCGAAGAAGTTCGGCGCCGAGGATTCGGCCTCCTTTGTCAACGGGATACTGGACGAAATCGCCTCCAGCGTCACGGACAAGGAATAGGAACGTGGTGGTAAAAGCCGTCCTCTGTTTCGAGGGGCGGCAGGCCTCGATCCTAAGGACGAACCGTATCGGTCTGACCCGGTTGTTATGACAATCTAGCACGCTGTTGCTTATTTGCCTGTAGCTGTGAAATACATTCGCGAGGGTATTATGAAAGAGATAAAGCTAGGCCTGCTCGGCTTTGGCACCATCGGGGCGGGTGTAGTCAAGCTCCTGAAAGAAAACTGCACCCTCCTCGAGGAGAAGACCGGCGCACGGATCTCACTGAAGGCGATCGCGGACCTGGACATCACGACGGACCGCGGTGTAAGCGTCGAGGGGATCACGCTGACCCGGAATGCGGACGACGTTCTGACCGACCCGGAGATCTCCGTGGTGATCGAGCTGATCGGCGGCTACGAGCCCGCGCGCAGCTTCGCCCTCAAGGCGATCGCGCACGGCAAGCACCTGGTCACCGCGAACAAGGCGCTCCTTGCGGTCCACGGCGAGGAGATCTACGCCGCGGCCAGGGCGAACGGTGTCGAGGTCCTTTTCGAGGCGGCGGTGGGCGGCGGCATCCCGGTCCTCTCCGCCATCAAGGGGAACATGTCCGCGAACCGCTTCTCCACGGTGCTCGGCATCGTGAACGGTACCTGCAACTACATCCTCACCCGCATGACCCAGGAGGGGGCGGACTTCGCCGACGTGCTGAAGAGCGCCCAGGAGCTCGGCTACGCCGAGGCGGATCCCACCTTCGATATCGAGGGTGTCGACACGGCGCACAAGCTCTGCCTGCTCCTTTCGCTTTGCTTCGGCACCAGGATCGACCTGAAGGATATCTACTCGGAGGGGATCACCTCTATCTCGTCGGAAGACGTCGACTTCGCCAAGTCGTTCGGCTACCGGATCAAGCTGTTGGCGATCGGGAAGAGGGACGGCGACCGGATCGAGGCGCGGGTGCACCCGACCATGATACCGATCGATTACCCGCTTGCCGATGTGCATGGCGTGTTCAACGCCATCCGGCTCACCGGCGATTTTCTCGGCCCCGTCATGTTCTACGGCAGGGGTGCCGGGATGGACGCGACGGCGAGCGCCGTGGTCGGGGACGTGGTGGACCTTTGCCGGAATATGGAAGCCGGGATTTCGCGCCGCTGCGCGCCGCTTGGCTACCTGGACGAGAAAGTGGCCCAGCTTCAGATCAAGCCGATTGGCGAGATCGTCAGCAAGTACTACATCCGTTTCCAGGCGCTCGACCGGCCCGGCGTGCTGGCGCGCATCGCCGGCGCGCTCGGTGCCAGCGGGATCAGCATCGCGTCCATGGTGCAGAGTGCCCGGAGCGCGAGCGAAACCGTGCCGATCGTCATCGTGACGCACGAGGCGCGTGAGGCCGATGTCCGCCGCTCGCTCGCCGAGATCGACGGCTTCGACGTGATCCGCGAGAAGAGCAACTTCATCCGGATCGAGGACAATCTGGAATAGTGCGGGAATAGCTGATTTTGGAATAGTCTGGGGAAAATGGAATTGCAACAGAAAAGGGAATAGCAAAGAGAAGGGGGCGCGTAGCCCCCTTTTTTTATGGTTGGTTCAAAAACACCGGCGGTAAATTTCCAAATTCAAAGGCCTCACCACAGAGGAATCACAGAGGAATCACAGAGGAAATCTAAATCAAAAGCTCAGGACTCGAGGTTTTAACCAGTCCTCGTTTAAAACTAAAACCATTAGCCACGGAGGAAATCTGAGTAAATCTGAGAAAAGCCAGCGTCAAGGTTAAACAAAACCGGTTGGACACAGACACTGGACGAGATTTGTACAGCTTAAAGGTATTTCTCCGAAGTTCTCAGATGTTCTCCGTGGCCAATGGTTTTTGCTAGCCTCGTTTCTGCTTTTCCTCTGTGTACCTCGTGTTTTTCCTCTGTGTCACTCTGTGGTTAGGCCTTTTGCACTGTGGTTAGGCATTTTGCTCCATTAGGATAGGCTTGCCGCCTTCTTCTCGTACCCCTCGACGATCGCCAGGTAGTGCGCCTCCAGCCCCTGCGCGGCCTTCTCCTCTGCCCTTTGGTACCCCTCGACGATGGCGCCGCGCATCTCCGCGGGAATCACCCGCTCCGCCAGCGGATAGAGGATCTCATCCTCCTTCGAGATATGCTCCCGCAAAAGCTCCAGGTAGCCGCGGGCATTGGCCACGATCGCCTCGGTCTGCCCCGCCTCGCCGTTCAAGGCTCGCGTGGCGGCCTCCTCCATCCCGCGCACGAAGGCGCGCCCCAGATCGTGCTCCATCAGCATGGCGGCGACCGGGCTGTTCGCCCGCGGCATGCCGTTCTCGATGAGCGCCTCGAAGAGGACATCCTCCTCCTTGGCGTGGTGGAACCGGTCGGCGTAGTTCCTGATGAAGTCGACGCCGTCCAGGTAGAAACGGTAATCGCTGAAGGAGCCCTGCTCGGTCAGGAGCGCGTTTTTCTCCAGGAGCGCCAGCATCCTCAGGATCAGCTGGTGCTCGTCCTTGAGCCTTCGGGTGATATCCTGCTTCATGACTAGCTCCTCCTCTCACCGTTGATGCCGATCACTGCCGTCTCCAGCGGAATCTCTTTGCCCGAAAGTGCCAGCGCCTGCCTGACTATTGCATCGAGGCCGCGGCAGCAGGGGACTTCCATGATCGCCACGGTGATGCTCTTCACGGTGTTCTGACGGAAGATCGACGCCAGTTTTTCCACGTAAGGGGCGGTGTCGTCCAGTTTCGGGCAGGCTATCGTCACCGCTTTACCCTTCAGGAGATCGCTGTGGAAGCTCCCCATCGCAAAGGCGACGCAATCCGCTGCGACCAGGATGTCGCTGTCCTGAAACCAGGGGGCGGTAGGCGGGACCAGGTGCAACTGCACCGGCCACTGCCTCAGTTCGCTTGCCGCCTGCTCACTGCTGCCGACCTGCGCCGTTTCGCTTCTCTCGATAACCCTTGCTGCGCTCCCTGGGCAACCACATGCTGAATGTCCCATTTCGATTCTCCTCTGTTTATATAGCCGGTTAGTTTAATAGTAGCTGCCTTGAACCGTGAAAGGTGAAAGGTGAAATAAACGTTTAGGCTCAATCAACTGGCGCATTGATCCAGATGGTTGTTGATCTCTTTTTCTATGGCAGCTTCGTTCTCTTTGGAGAGCCCGTGGATCGCAACGACGTCCTTCAGCAGGCAGATGCCGACCTTGCAGGTGACGCAGCCGATCTCATAGCGGTTCAGGATTTCTCCTGCCTCCGGGTATCTTGCTATTACATCCTGGATCGCCGTGTCTCCCAAGCCGTTTTTGAATTCCATTGTTGCCTCCCGTGCTCTTTCGTTGAACTGAAGATAGCCCAGTCAGGCAGATATGTTTATGACGTGGGTCAAAATTGTCCGATTGTCCGGATCGGGGCAAAACGCCGAAACCGCAAGGAACTATTGACCTGTGTGCTAAATTGCGTACACTGGTGACTGGAAAAGATACTATATTCAGCCGGAGGTGACTGCCTATGGAGCCGGAACTCGGGTCGCAGATAAAAGAGCTGGAGCAGTCCTTGCCGCCACTTTCACCGGAGCAGTCCCTGCTTTTGGAACAGGCCGCCCTGGAGCTTGCCCTTTCCGGCATCACTGAACAGGTCCTGAAGGCGGGAGCGCAGGCGCCGGACTTCACGCTCCCCAACCCGGTGGGCACCCCGGTGAATCTCGACACGGCACTTAAGAGCGGCCCGGTCGTGGTCACCTTCTACCGGGGCATCTGGTGCCCGTACTGCAGCCTGCAGCTTCGGGCCTATCAAAAGATCCTCCCCGAGATCATCAGGCTGGGCGGCTCCCTCGTGGCCATCTCTCCCCAGAACCCCGACAAATCCCAGGCGACGCTCTTGAAGAACTTCCTGCAGTACGAGGTGCTGAGCGATCTCGGCAACGTGGTGGCGCGCCAGTTCGGCCTGGTCTACCAGGTCCCCGAGTGGGTGCGTGCCCTCTATATTTCCTTTGGAACCGACCTTCCCGCCTTCAACGGCGACAGCTCCTGGGAGCTCCCGATTCCCGGCACCTTCGTCGTCGGGAGCGAGCGGCGCATCCTGCTCGCCTACGCGGACAGCGACCCGCGCAACCGTCTGGAGCCGGCCGCCATCCTGGAGGCGCTCGAGGTTGTGGCGGAAAGTAGGGGCTAGGGACTACCAGCCCCTAGCCCCCAGTCCCTAGTCCCTAGTCCCTAGTCCCTAGTCCCTGCAGTTAAGAGGTGAACAGAAATGACTAAAAGAATTGCAATTCTCACCGGCGGAGGCGACTGCCCCGGACTTAACGCGGTCATCAGGGGGGTGGTGAAGTCCGCCGTCATCGGCCGGGGCTGGGAGGTGATCGGCATCGAGGACGGCTTCGACGGTTTTCTCCATCCGGAAAAGTGCCGCGTCATCGGCCTCTCCGACGTGCGCGGCATCCTCCCCCGGGGCGGCACCATCCTCGGGACCACCAACCGGGGCAACCCATTCTCCTATTCCATCATGCGCGAAGGGAAGCTGGAACTGGTCGACGTCTCGGACGAGGTGCTCTCCCGGATCGAGCAGCTCGGCATCTCGGGACTGGTCGTGGTCGGCGGCGACGGCTCCCTGAAGATCGCCCTCGAACTGATGAAACGGGGCGTGCCGATCGTCGGGGTCCCCAAGACCATCGACAACGACCTCCTGGAGACGGACGTCACCTTCGGCTACAACACGGCCCTGGAGACCGCAACCGACGCGCTGGACCGGCTCCACTCCACCGCGGAGAGCCACCACCGGATCATGGTGCTGGAGGTCATGGGGCGCTACGCCGGCTGGATCGCTCTGGAATCGGGGATCGCGGGGGGAGCGGACGTGATCCTGATCCCGGAGATCCCCTACGACATCGAACGGATCTGCACCGCGATCATCGAGCGCGGGCGGCACGGCAGCCGCTTCAGCATCATCGTCGCGGCGGAGGGGGCCTACCCGAAGGGCGGGGACCGCGTCGTCAAGGAGGCCGCCGGAGGAAGATCGGTGGTGGAGCGCCTGGGCGGGGTGGGCGAAATGATCTCACGCGAGCTCGGCGGGTTCCTGGAAATGGACATCCGCGTCACCGTGCTCGGCCACCTGCAGCGCGGCGGCTCCCCCTCGACCTTCGACCGCTGCCTCGGCTCCCGGTTCGGCGTGAAGGCGGTGGAACTGATCGAGATGGGGGCCTTCGGACAGATGGTCTGCCTGAAGGGGAGGCACATCACCTCGGTCCCGATCGAGGACGCGGTCAGAAGCCTGAACCTGATCGATCCCGGAGGGGAGATGGTGCGGCACGCCGAGGCGCTCGGGATAATGCTCGGCAGGTAAGGATACAGTTGACTTTGCCTAACCTCTGCCTTAGACTGCAAAAAAATCCCGGGACGGCGGCGCTCAAGCCGCTGCAGGGGTGCAAAGAGGTGGCTTAGTTATGAAGAATCCTATTGCCGACGCCAACCGGAGCCAGCTCTACGCGCTCATCGGCTTTTTTCTCGGCATTTCCGCTCCGGTCGGCTGGACGGTGCTGCGCCTTGTCCTCTTCTCCGATCCCGCCCTCCCGCTTTCGGCCCAGATCTTCTCCGACATGACCCAGAGCGCCCAGGGGATGGCGCTTTACGCCTACATGGGGGGCGGCACCGCCTGCGTCCTCGCCTTCTTCGGCTTCTTCATCGGCCGGGCGGTCGACGAGCTGCATCGCAAGGGGGGAGAGCTGGACCTGCTGGTCCAGGAGGTCGATTCCCAGAAGAAGCTGTTCGAGAACCGCTACAAGGTGCTGGACAACAACATCAAGAACTTCCACAAGATCGGCAGCAAGATCCAGAAGTGCGTGCGCAAGGACGACGTGCTCGCCCTCTGCGTCGAGGGGCTGCACGAGGTGCTCGGGTACGAGCGGGTGAACGTCCTGATGGCGGACCCCGAGCGCAGGCATCTCTTCTTCGCGGCGTCGGCCGGCAACGAGGCGCCGGTGGGCCCAGAGGTCACCCTCCCGCTCGACAACCGCTCCGGCGTGGTCTACAAGAGCTTTCGGGAGAAGCAGGTCTACTTCATCGAGGACATCACCCAGTACCCGGCCGACTATCTGCTGCAGCCCCCCTTCGACGCCATCCAGCCCCTGCGCTCCACCTGCTTCATCCTCTGCCCCATCGTGCTGAAGGGCGAGACGATAGGCGTCTTCGGCCTGGACAACAAGAAGAGCCACCGCGCGCTCAACGACACCGACGTCGATACCATCAGGCTCTTCGCCGACCAGGCGGCCGCGGCCTTCATGCGCATCAGCCTGCTGCAGTCGATCGACCAGCTCACCCTGGAACTCGGCAAGACCTTCTCGGAGCTCTTGAGTAACCGGGAGAATTATTCCAAGAACCTGTACCGCCTAAAGAGCGCCGCCGACTCGCTCGCCAATGGTGCCCTGAAGATCGACTCCTCGGCGCACGGCGTGATGGAGTCGGTGGACGGGGCGAGCGTCTCCGCGGCCGAGATATCGGTCGCCACCGACCAGATCACCCGCAACATGGATAACCTTTCCGACTCGGTGTACAAGTCGGTCTCCGCCATGGAGCAGATCACCTCGTCTCTCAGGCAGGTGGAGAATAACGCCGTGCTCTCCCACGGGCTCTCCAGCAAGGTGAAGGAGCAGGCCGAGCTAAGCCGCGAGGTGGTGCGCGAGACGGTCGATTCGCTGGCCGAGATCCAGCATTCCGTGGAACTCTCCTACGAGGGGATGAAGAGGCTCG
Source organism: Geomonas sp. (assembly GCA_036508065.1). GTDB lineage: Bacteria > Desulfobacterota > Desulfuromonadia > Geobacterales > Geobacteraceae > Geomonas. Next base: position 9,365 of record DATCHY010000253.1, read on the forward strand.
ACGCGAACAGCAGCCGGATCGAGGGGTTCGTGAGCGTCATCAACGACATCACCAAGCGGACCAACCTCCTCGCGCTGAACGCCTCCATCATCGCGGCCCAGGCGGGCGAGTACGGCAAGAGCTTCGGCGTGGTGGCGGACGAGATCAGGAACCTCTCGCTGCAGACCGGGCTCTCCACCGGCGAGATCACCGGCATCATCGACGAGATCATGACCGAGTCGCGCAGGGCGGCCGACAACGTGGCGGCGACCAAGGAACTGGTTAGAAAGGGGGTCAAGCTCGGGCACCAGACCGGCGCCTCGCTGGCGAGCATCCTGGAGAGCTCCCACGACGCCATGGACATGACCCATCAGATCAAGCTCGCAACCGAAGAGCAGTCCCACGCGGTGCAGATGGTGACGCAGTCCATCGAAGACGTGAGTTTCATGACCATGCAGATCTTCAAGGCCTCCAAGGAGCAGGCCCTGGCGACCAAGAGCGTGGCGCGCGCACTGGAGGATGTCAAGGGGATGAGCCACGGCATGGCCGCCGCGGCGGGGAGGCAGACGGTCGACGGCGCCGAGATCAAGGGGGCGGTCGAGTCGGTGACCAGGATGGCCGACGCCATCTTCGACGGCATGGAGCAGCGCCAGGAGGAGAGCGGGGCGGTGGTGAAGGAACTCGAACAGATGAGGGCGAGCGCCCAATAAAAAAACCTGATTAGCGCTGGTCTTTCGCTGTTCCAGTTCCTCCTCCTTCAAGGGGGAGGTCAGGAGGGGGATGGGGTTCTTTTCCCCTTGAAGGGGAGGGAGTTTCTCCAGCGGAAGATCAGCGCTAGTCTGGATAAAAAAAGGTGGACTTGTCCACCCTGATTGTGCTAGATTTCTAACGGTGTTTTGGCCCGCTATACTCAAGTGGAGCCGCAAGGGACGCCGGAACAAAAGAGACATACCACCTGGATTCTGCGAGGAACCGGTACGGGAAGCGATAGCTGATGAACGATTGAGGCACACGTGTGTGCGCAGGCGTACATTCGACAGCGTCTTCCATATCGGAGGGCGTTTTTTTTTGCCGTATACCGGCCGGCATCGCTTGGAGTCTGTCCCGTGTGTCCCGGATCTCCCTTGCTTCCCTCTGGTTTTATTAGACAGTCTCGAGGTTCTTATGAAGAAGAAAACCGTTCTCGATTTCCAGAAGATGAAGGCGGCAGGGGAGCGGATCGCGGTCCTTACCTGTTACGATTTTCCGACCGCGGGCATCATGGACGCCTGCGGCATCGACATGATCCTGATCGGGGATTCGGTCGGCGTCGTCGTAGCGGGCTACGACAACACGCTGCCGGTCACCATGGAGGAGATGATCTACCACACCAGGGCGGTGCTGCGGGCGCGCCCGCAGGCGCTGGTGGTGGCGGACCTGCCCTTTCTCTCCTACCAGATCGATATCGCGTCCGCGCGGCTCAACGCCGGGCTCCTGATCAAGGAGGGAGGCGCCGCCGCGGTGAAGCTCGAAGGGGGCGCCAACGTGGCGTCCACCATCGCCGCCATCTGCGACATGGACATCCCGGTCGTGGCCCACATCGGGCTCACCCCGCAGTCGCTGCACCGTATGGGCGGCTTCCGGGTGCAGGGGAAGAGCGAGGAGCAGGCGGAAAAGCTGATTGCCGACGCCATCGCCGTGGAGCGAGCCGGAGCCTTCGCCGTCGTGCTGGAGGGGATCCCGATGGCCCTGGCGGGGAGGATCACGGCGGAGCTTTCCATCCCGACCATCGGCATCGGCGCCGGCCCCCTGTGCGACGGGCAGGTGCTGGTGCTGCACGACATACTGGGGCTCTGCGACAAGTATTCGCCGAAATTCGTCAAACGCTATGCCGATCTGAAACCGCTCATCAGCGAGGCGGTCGCCAGTTACATCGCCGACGTCAAGGGCGGCATCTTTCCCGAGGAGAAACACTCTTTCACATGATACTGATAGAATCGGTGGCACAGATGCAGCAGTTCGCACGGGAGCATTGCGGCGAGATCGCCCTGGTTCCCACCATGGGGTACCTGCACGAGGGGCACGCCTCCCTCATGACGGAGGCCAGAAAGCGCGCCGCGACGGTCGTGGTCAGCATCTTCGTGAACCCGACCCAGTTCGGGGTGAACGAGGACCTGGACAGCTATCCGCGCGACCTGGAGCGCGACAAGCTCGTGGCGGAGGCGGCCGGCGTGGACGTCATCTTCGCCCCGCAGGCGGCCGACATGTACCCCAAGGGGTACCAGTGCTACGTGAACGTTGAGGAGATCACCACCCAGCTGTGCGGCGCCAGCCGGCCCGGCCATTTCCGCGGGGTGACGACCGTGGTCGCCAAACTCTTCAACATCGTCGCCCCGAAGGTCGCGATCTTCGGCAAGAAGGACTTCCAGCAGCTGGCCGTCATCAGGCGCATGGTGCAGGATCTCAACATGGACCTGGAGATCGTCGGCATGCCGATCGTGCGGGAGTCCGACGGGCTTGCCCTGAGCTCCCGCAACAGCAAGCTGGATCCCGGGCAGCGCGCCGGCGCGCTCTGCCTGTCCCGGTCGCTGGCGGCCGCGCGGGACGCTTTCCGGGGCGGAGAGCGCAGCGTCGAGGCGCTCAAGCTGGCGGCAGTTGCCCCGATCCGGGCGGAGAGCGCGGCAGAGCTGGATTATCTCGAGTTTCGGGACCCGGAGACCCTGGTCCCGCTGCAACAGGCGGATGAGAGAACGCTGCTTGCACTGGCTGTGCGCATCGGCGCGGTACGACTAATCGACAACTGCATACTTGGGGAGGAATAGACCAATGGACAGAAAGATGCTGAAGAGCAAGATTCACAGGGCGACGGTAACCGGTGCGGACCTGCATTACGAGGGGAGCATCACCATAGACCGCGAGCTGATGGAGGCCGCGGACATCATCCCCTACGAGGCCGTCTGCATCTGGGACGTGAACAACGGGAGCCGTTTCGAGACCTACGCCATCGAAGGCGAGCCCGGCTCCGGCGTCATCTGCATCAACGGCGCGGCCGCGCGGATGGTGGCGCCCCAGGACCTGGTGATCATCGCCAGTTTCGTCAGCATGTCGAACGCCGAGGCACTGGTGCACGAGCCGAAGCTCGTCTTCGTCGACGACAAGAACAGGATGCTCGACACCCGCAAGGAAGTCGCCGGGCAGGGGAACCTCAAGAGCGTGCACTGGAAGGGCTAGAGAACCCGGTACCCCCCATCCTGCCTTAAGTTCGTGCTTACCCTCGCCCTCCGGGAGAGGGTGGCCGAAGGCCGGGTGAGGG
>DATCHY010000254.1:0-4901 GCA_036508065.1 Geomonas sp.
CCCTCTTCTTGAAGGGGCGCACCGGGCTCGATTCGTACACCTTCAGCAGGTGGTCCGCTCCGATGAAGAAGTTCTTCCAGGTGAGGATGCCGTCTTCCTTGCTGAAGGTGTAGTCGATGGGGCGGGGCGGCCGGACGAAGAGCTCCTGCACCCGGAGCGCCGGGGGGAGCTTGTGCACCGGCCGGCTGGTCATGACGATGGAGAGCGGTATGATGGTCGCCCTGGCCCAGCTGGAGAACTCGTACATGTTGAAATAGGCCCAGTTGGGGAGCAGTGTGAGCTCCACCGGCATGGATGGGACGCCGAACCAGGCGAACTCGCCGAAGAGCGCGAGGAAGATCTTGGTGAAGACGCGGGTCTTGATGATGCCGCCCTGCTCCAGCACGAAGGCGCGCGCCTTCGCCATGGCCGGGTGGTCCGCCGGGTAGCCGGCAAGCTTCAGGGCGAAGTAGGCCTCGACCGTCGTGGAGAGGTCGCCGGGGCCGCCGAAATAAATGGTCCAGTACCCCTCCTCGGTCTGCTTGGAGAGGAGGTAGTTGGCCATCTTGCGCTGACGCTCGTGGTCGACGAGGCCCAGGAACTGGAACAGCATGAGGTATTCGGCGGTGATGGTGACGTTACTTTCCAGCTCCGCCCACCAGTACCCCTTGGGGAGCTGTTCCCTGAAGAAGAAGTCGCGGCTTCCCTCGATGGCGAGGTCGAGCGGGTTCTTCGCCTCCCCCTGCTTCCTCTTCCAGATGGAGGCCGGGAGGTGGTGCACCTTGGCTCCCACCTGCGGGGAGGCCGGCTGCTCCGGTTCGACGGTGTTCCCGTTGAATGAAGTGAGTGCGTGCGATATGGGATGCTTGAAGGGGGAGGTCACCGCAAAACTCCTTAAGGGCGAAGTTCGAGAAAGATTAACCCAATGTAACGATTTTGCTAATAATTACAAGCTGTGAGATTTACCACATTTTTCGCCAAAGGTACACCATTTTTTCTCCCGGCGGCCGAGTTTTCCTAATTAAAACCGGGGCTTGCTCTTGGAATCTTGATTTATGAGGCTTCCCTGTGTTAGTTTGCAAGGCGCTGGAATCAGATAAAAAAACGCAGAGGTGATATGAAAGAAACGGCAAAAAAGGGGGGCGTCCTGTTCGCCCTGGCGGCAGGTCACCCGTGGCTGGTACTTTTCCTGGCCCTGCTGCTGTCGGCACTCTCCCTGTGGTACACCTCGCAACGGATGGAGTTTCTGACCGGCAGGGACGACCTGATGCCGAAGAACACCGCATTCAACCGTGACTTCCGGGACTTCCGCGCCGAGTTCGGCGACATGGAGGATATCGTCGTCGTCATCGAGAGCGCCGATGCCGAGCGGGCGGGCGCCTTCGGAAAACGGCTCTACGGAGCCCTGGAAAAGGACAAGGAGAACTTCTCCGACCTCTTCTACCCCTATGCGCTTCCCTTCTTCCAGAAAAACGGGCTCCTCTTCATGCCGCTGGACGACATCAAGGAGCTGCACCGGAACCTGAGCCTGGCGGCACCGGTACTGAAGGAGCTCTCCCGTGAGCCGAAGGTCGCGACGCTCTTCACCCATCTCACCGGCAGGATGGAGCGTTACGTCGCCGGGGAGAAGGGGGAGCTGCCGGGGGTCGTCTTCATGCTGGACAAGCTCGGCACCGGCTTTGGCAGCTTCGGCGCCGGCCAGGGGGCTCCCCCCTCCCTGGAAGGCTTCTTCATGAGTTCCGATTCCGCCTTCGCCAAGGCCGGGAGGCAGCAGATACTGACCGTCCTGCCGGCGGTAAAAAGCGCCGGCTTCGTCCCGGCCGAGGCGGCGATAGCGAAGGTGCGCGCGGAGATCCGCAAGCTGCGGGCGCTGCCGGAATTCAAGGGGGTGACGGTGGGGCTCACCGGCTCCCCGGTCCTGGAAAACGAGGAGATGGCCACCAGCCAAAAGGACATCTCGCTTGCCACCGGGATCTCGCTCGCGCTCACCGTGGTCCTCCTGCTCCTGGCGTTTCGCGGGGTCCTGAACGTGATCGCCGCGATGGTCTCGCTGCTGGTCGCCATCTCGCTCTCCTTCGGCTTCGCCACCGCGGCCGTCGGGCACCTGAACATACTCTCCATGGTCTTCGCCATCATGCTGATCGGGATCGGGATCGAATACGGCATCCAGGTCGTGCTCCGCTACCAGGAGGAGCTCCAGTTGGGCGAGGGGGAGCTGGACGCGATCGCGACCGGGCTGACCAGGAACGTCTGGGCCATCGTCATGGCGGCGGCGACCGTGGCGGCCGCCTTTCTCACCTTCATCTTCACCGATTTCCGGGGCATAGCCGAGCTCGGCATCATCGCTGCGGGCGGGGTGGCGATCTGCGTCGCGGTCACCTTCACCGTGCTACCCGCCATGCTGGTGCTCCTTGCCAGGCGCCGCAGGCCCCGCGCGACGCTAGCCAGGGCGCAAAGGCGCGACTCGAAGCTGGCGGCCCTCGTTTTCGGGCATCCCAAAGTCGTGATCGCCGCGACGCTTTTCTGCTGCGCCGCCTCACTCTATCCGCTTTCCCGGATAGCCTTCGACTACAACCTGATGAACCTGCAGGCCAAGGGGCTGGAGTCGGTCTCCTACGCCCACAAGCTGATGCAGAGCAAGGAGAACGCCGGCTACTTCGCGGCCGTGACCGCCAACAGCCTCGAGGAGGCCGCGACGAAGAGCCGCGCCCTGGAGGCGCTGCCGACGGTCGACCATGTGGTGAGCCTTGCCAGCTTCGTCCCGGACGGGCAAAAGGAGAAGCTTGCCGAGCTTGCCGCCATCAGGCAGGAGCTCGCCGGGGTGAACCCGGGGAAATACGAGGAGGACCTCTCCCTGATGGAGCTTCCCACCGTGTTCGAGAACTTCCGGAAGGCTACGGTCGCGCTTGCGGCGAAGCTGAAAGAGGAGCGCCGTCCCGAGGCCAAAAACGTGGCGGGATTTCTCACCGTGCTGGACCGTTTCTTCGCGGGGCTGGAAAAGGAGAAGGACCGCAACGCGGTCGGCATGCTGCAGGATTTCCAGGGCGGCATGTTCCGCGAGCTCCCCGAGAAGATCGCGCTTCTCAAGGAGAGCCTGAACGCCTCCCCCGTGACCGAGTCCGACATCCCCGCCGAGCTGCGCTCCCGCTTCGTCGGCAAGACCGGAAAGCTCATGCTCCAGGTCGCCCCCAAGGGGGAGATCTTCGACCTGAAGCCGCTCAAGGCGTACCTGGACGACGTGCGGCGCGTCGACCCGCGGGCCACCGGCCAGCCGGTCATGGTCTTCGAGTCGATGACCATCATGCGCGACGCCTACCGTCTCGCCTTCATCTACGCCTTCGCGGCGATCGTCCTGATCCTGCTCGTCACCTTCAGGAGCGTGAAGTTCACCCTGATCGGCCTGATCCCGCTCGTGGTCGGCGTCCTCTTCATGGTGGCCGGCATGTGGCTTTGCGGCATCAGCTTCAACTCGGCCAACATCATCGTCATGCCGCTCGTGCTTGGCATCGCCGTCGATTCGGGGATCTACATAATAAACCGGTTCCGGCGCGAGGACGGTAGCGCGGCCTCCGTTGTCATGAGCAGCACCGGGGTAGGGGTACTGCTGAACACGCTGACCATCATGGCGAGCTTCGGCGCGCTCATGGTGGCCCATCACCAGGGGGTGTTCAGCATCGGGGTCGTCATGTCCCTTGGCATGGTGGCGTGCCAGATCGCCTTCATGATCACGCTGCCGGCGGTGCTGACCCTGGCGGGGAAGAGGTAGTGCTGAACATTCCGGCTTAGTCTCTTGCGCGAGGCACCTTTGCAGGGTGCAAAAAGACCCCTCACCCGGCCTTCGGCCACCCATACCCTTCGGGCGAGGGTATGCCATATCCCTTCTCCCTCCGGAAGAAGGTGCCCCGAAGGGGCGGATGAGGGAGATGCCCCATGAACAAAAAGAGTCCTGGCCAAGGTCCGGCTGAAGGAACATTGTTGACCAGCTTGGAAGTGAGATCTGCGAAAAAAGAGACCCTGCGCGGCGCGGTGCCGCTATCGCACTTTTACCTGAGGCAGAGGGTGCGCCCCGGCGACCTGGTCCTTGATGCCACCTGTGGCAACGGCCTGGATACGCTGCTCCTTGCGGAACTGACAGGGGAGGGGGGCAGGGTATGGGGCTTCGACGTGCAGCCCCGCGCGATCGCCGCCACCAGGGAACTGCTGGAACGGGAGGGGCGTCTCTCCAGCGTCGAACTGATCGAGGCCGGACATGAAAGGCTCTGCGAGTTTGTGCCCGCGGGGCTCACGGCGGCCGTCTTCAACCTGGGCTATTTGCCGGGCGGCGAAGTCGCACTCGTCACCTCCCCGGAGAGCACCGTATCCGCCCTTGAGCAGGCGGCTTCGCTGCTGAAAAAAGGGGGCATCATCACCATCTCCCTCTACACGGGGCACCAGGGGGGGCCCGAGGAGGCGCTCGCCGTGGAAAGGTGGGGCGCCTCGCTGGCGCCCAGGAACTTCAACGTCTGGTGCAGCCGCCAGTTGAACCGTCCCGAGATCGCGCCCTATCTGATTCTCGTGGAGCGGATCTCCTGACGGAAAAGCCGCAGGCGGTCCCTGGTTGCAGCGTGGGACCCAAAGGCGGAGACGCATGCAATGCGTCTCTACACGATGGTCGGGTGGCGACACCGTGGTCAGGGGGCGACATGGGTAGAGACGCATTGCATGCGTCTCAGCACTGCTGATTCGGTAGCGATCTCCACGCTGAACGTGACTGGCAGAACTCCCTTGGTTCAAGAACGCTGCACCAGAGGTCCTTCATGCCCCACCCAATTATCCCATTCCTGATAACCGCCCCCGCGCTCGCCTATGCGGCGATCACGCTTTTCTGCGGCCGCAGTTTCTTCGGCCGGCGGCAGGTGCTCCCCGATTTCACCCCGCCGGTC
>DATCHY010000255.1:0-5039 GCA_036508065.1 Geomonas sp.
ATTGCGTGGGCTCTTATCGTGGCCGGGGTAAGCACCCTCCACGTGATGATCACGACTGTCATACTGCTCGGGATCGCGATCATAACCGGAGTGACCCAAACCCGCACCAGAGACTGATCCGGCATCCTCCCCCTGCGCTGCGGTTCGATTCCGGTCCTCCCGGCGACCGCAGCCAGGCGCCGAGGCGAGAGGTCACAGCCACCGGACGAATAAATTCACCAACCAGTCCCTGACCCTGGGCAACCCAGGGCTGTCTTTCCACTCTTCCCATCGGATCGCTTTGGAATCCGCCAGGTCTTTGGCAAACATCTGCTCCATTCCGGCGGCAAACTCCTTGTTCAGGATAATCGCATTCACCTCGTCATTGTTCAGTAAGCTCAGAAAGTCCATGTTGGTTGAGCCGACTGTTGACCAGACACTGTCAATCACTGCGGTTTTGGCGTGCAGCAGGGAGTTTTGGTGTTCGTAGATCTTCACTCCAGACTTCAAAAGCTTGGAATAATGATGCCTCTGTGCATAGAATGCCAGCTAATCCCCGGGAGTACGATCTTTACGTCGACGCCGCGCCTGGCTGCATCGGTCAGGGCCGTTACTATCTGGTCGTCAGGGACGAAATAGGAATTCGTCAGGTGAATCGAATTCTCTGCAAAAACGATGGCCGACACATAGACTATAAACGGGACCCTGTTGGTCTGTCCCGGAGTGCTGCCGACCACCCGCACCAGGGCATTCCCCTTTTCTTTCAGATCCGGGAAAAAGGACCGATCTGAAAGTTTAGGCCCCTTCTGCTGCCTCCAGGTATCCAGAAAAAGCTTCTGAAATTCAGCCACCGCCGGGCCTTCAACCTGGATATCCGTATCACGCCAATGAATGGGCGACTTGGCGCCCTGTTTTCGTCTGCGTAGACTGCTCGAATACACCTTGCTGATGTTGACGCCGCCGATTATGGCGACCTTGCCGTCCACCAGCAAAATCTTGCGGTGGTCCCGGTGGGTAAGGTCCAGTGGGATGATCGGGTTGAAACCGACGACCTGGATGCCGCCGTCGCGCAGGCCCTGGAAAAAAGAGGCGGGAGTATTGAGACTTCCCACGCTGTCATAGATGATATGTACCTGCACGCCTTGGCTCTGCTTTCGCAGCAGCAGCGCGGCAAATTTGCGCCCTGTTTCATCATCTTCAAAGATGTAGCTCTCCAGGTTGATATGGTCTTTGGCACTTTGAAGTGCCTTGAACATTGCGGCATAGGTAGCCGGACCATCGGCGAGCAGAGTGACCTTGTTCCCCTTGGTGAGCGGGCTTTCGGATATGGATTCCACCACGGCAGTATGGCGTTCCACGAGGTCCGTCGGGTCGACCGATCGCTTCAGCCGCTCCATGATGGCTTTGCTTTTTTCGGGAGACAGCGACCCTCTGGACGAAACGATTTGCCGGGGCGCCCGAGCCGTCGGCGCCTCATCGATAATTCGGGATACGTCAGGTAAGCTCGCACACCCCGCGAGGCTCAAGACGGCTGGCAGCAGAAGGAATCGATAGTAGGGCTTGAAGGTCGTCATGTCTTTATCTTCTCTGGAAAATCTTCTGTTTTACCAGCGTCCGCCTGCGGGGGTGCGAAACCGGTCCTCTCTTTAAGCTCTGCAATGACCTGGGCGCCGAAGAGCAGGATCAGCGTTACCATCTCTATGCTGAGAAGGGCCACCACGGTGATGGCGATGGACCCGTAAATCACATTCACCATGGATACAGCCGCGTAATACCAGACCAGCACCCGGCGGGTGATCTCCCATAAAAGCGTCGCAGTCATCCCCCCGATGAGCGCGTGAGAGAACCTGACCCGCACCAAAGGGAGCACCAGGTAGAAGGAGGTGAGCAGCAGGATCTCGCCGACGATCCCCAGGACATAGAGCGCCACCCCGGTGGCCCCTGCCAGGTTCAAACTCCAGCCAAGGATCGTCAGGTGCCTGCTTTCGAGCGTCTCGATGGCGCCCACAATAAAGGAAACCAGCACGATCCCCAGTCCCATGACGGCGATATACCCATAGGGAATAATTGCCGAGACCAGATAGTTGCGACGGGGCACCTTGGCACTGCGGGAAAAGATCACCGACATGGCGCTTTGCAGCATGGAAAAGGCCAGGGAGCTGAAAAAGAGCAGGCCGATAAAGCCGATGAAACCGATCGCGGTGCGGTGTTCCAGGAAGGCCCGGACCTGTTCGGTCAAGGTTGCCGCGTAGCCGGGGATCACCATTTCCAGGTACCTCGACAAGGTGTGAATCAGCCGCTGTTCCTCGATGAAATTGGTCAGCACAACCATGGCGAGGATGGACAGGGGAACGATGGACAGCAGGGTGTAATAGGCGACCGCTCCTGCCAGAAGCAGCCCCTGATTGTGGATGAATCCGCGCACCACCCGCAGCACAAAGTCGAAGATGCGATGGGTAAGTCGATACAGCATTTGCCGGTTGTCCATAGTGGTTCCCGATCAGAGCCTCACGCCGCCCCAGCGGCGCTTCATTACTGAATCTAACTCCTCCTACCGTCTTCACCGATCCTGGTCGCGCCACCCGACGGCGCCGAAATGCGAATCGCCGGTGAAGGTGTAGACAAGGCTCACGGTTCCGTCACTTTGATGCCTGCTCGGCTGGCTGCCGTATTGCGATTGGCGGATCGACTCCACGTATTGCAGGCCGAGACCGTGGCGACGGTAGACCCTGACGTTGAATCCGGTCTTGACGCGCACAATCGCCTCCGATCCCCCGGCGTTATCCAGGGAATTGCTGGTGCTGATGAACTTGCCTGTGCCGGCGACATAGTAGCCGCGCGCGTCCAGTTCGAGTACGGCCCTTTTGCCAAAGAGCAGACGCAGTGCGAGGAGCGCCTGCGGGGCGACGCCGTAGTGGTAGTCCCGGTCTCCCGTGGCAACCGGGGTCGATCCGGCGGCACCGAAGCCTACTCCTCCCAATAGAGATCCCTGCAGCGCCACTCCGGGGGCCACCCAGTACTGGGCGGTCGTGCCCAGCGAGAGGGCCGTGGTCGAGACCCGGAAGACGGTGGGCGACAGGTAGTCGTAGCTGCCGTAGAGCCCCCAGATGCCACGGTAGTCATCGCCGGAGTGGTAATCCTTGCCGTACAAAAGGCCGCGCAAAAGGACGTCGTTGAGGGGGTTTTGCGCCCTGGCCTGGCCGCTGATCTCGAAGTCGAAGTAGTCCAGGGGGCGCCGGTAGGTGTACCCCGGTTTCCCGGGGGGTCCTGGCTCGGGAATACCGGCTTGAACCGGTCGCCGAAGGCCAAGCGGTTGAACGCTGTGGGCGGCGAGAGTATCGCAGCGCCGGCCTCGTGCCAGAGGTCGGGCTTGGCGCCGTTTTCTTTGAGCACCAGTCCCGCCATCCGGAACAGCGCCTCGCCCAGCAGGCTCCCCGCGTTGCCCGTCGTGATCATGTCGTTGATGGAGGGGGGATCGGTCTCGCCGGCCATTTTCCACAGAAAGCTTCCGACATTGCTGTAGGCAAGCGATTCCCAGAAGCCCAGGCCGGAGGAGCGCGCCAACCCGTACATGGTCGCTCCCTGGTAGGGATGGGCAAATTGATTGACGTTGAAGGGATCCTTGTCGAAGACCCAGTCTTGTTTCCTCAGGTGATCCCAGGTGCTGGAGAAGGTCGAACTGTACACCTTTTTGTCGTCCTCGGTCTGGTTGGGATACGTGACCCTGTCATAGGCGTTCAGCAGTATCAGAAACCCCGGCACCTCGAGGGCGGGAATGAGATAGCTTTTGCCGGCTCCGGTCTCCCAGGAGTGAATCGTTCCTGAGGTCGAGTCCGCTGGCGCCCTTGCCGCGCCCGCTGCCAAGGTGCCGACGCCGTCGGCTTCCGGCTCCTTGCCGCGCCGCCAGTGTAACTCGTCCCCGGTCTTCCCGGGTGCTGTCGGCGGCACTGCCTGCGATGCGGGGGCGACCGATTCCGGAGCAGTCGAAGGTCCCGGCACCGGGGTCTGGTTGTCGAATCCTGTGATCACCGGCAAAAACATGGCGAGAGCCAGTATTTTGATCATGGGTCCCGTTGCGGCACCGACTATCTTGTTCATGTCTACCTCGATCTGTTCAGATTCGGCCGTATCAGCCTGACTCGCGTCTGGTTAAGTATACAGCTTTCGGCTACCAGTTTCCGTCCCGGCGTCCCGGCTTTGCCGTTTGGCCATCGGCCCTGCCCTGCGAAGAAGGTATTGGCAGCTAACGTGCCAGAACAGGTGTGCGGAGCCTGCGGGAGCCAAGGGCCTGGATCTGCATGTGGAAATGGAAAGGGGCGTGCGCCCTGTGCAGGGCTAGGCGTCAGCCAAAGCCGTCACCCTTGGCACAAGCTGCCATATATGACGGATTCGAGGGAGGCTTTGATGAGGGGATGGAGTGAACGGTTGTCCGGAGTCTCCATTGAAATGAGGTAACTGTTCAGCATATGCAATTTACATTTAACAGGTTTCGCAACGCAGGGGCGACCCGGTGGGTCGCCCTCTTGCCAAGGCCGACCAGAAACCTTGCACTGGTGAACCTAAATCGAAAGCAGGGCGACCCACCGGGTCGCCCCTACGGGTTGGGGGCAAGCGGAGTTATGGGCCTGGTCATACTGAATAATTACATTGATTGGTTCTACGCCGCTCCTGCTACTTGCCCCAGAATTGGTTGAACTGTCCGATCTTTTGCTGAAGCTTGCCGCCTACCCTTTCAGCGGCGCCCTCGGCCTCCAGTTTTGAATTGTCGCTTATGATCCCGGCGACCTCCTTGACAGCTCCTTTCACCTGGTGCAGCGCGCCTTCCGATTTGTCCTTCGTGCTGGAATTCATGGTAACCCTCCTTAGGGTTGCTGCCGCCCGGACGAGATACTCCTCCCTAGCGTAAAATTTCACTACAACTAACGTGCCAGGCAACTTGTCGAGCTCAACTGTTAGATATCGCTGTCAAAACAAAAGCTCGTGCACGGGTGGAAGCTAAACTACTGCCAGAGGGATCCGTCAGGTTTAACATAACTGCCATATATGACGTCCGCCTTGGT
>DATCHY010000256.1:0-7274 GCA_036508065.1 Geomonas sp.
CACGGGCGGCATCGAGCTCCCTCTTCGGGATCACCTCCTTGGCGTAGAGCGCCTGCTCCCTCTGGTAATCGGTCGAGAGCCGGTCCGCCTCAGCCTCGGCCCGAGCGAGCAGCGCCTCCCCCTGGGCGACCTCCTCGCGGCGCGAGCCGGCCTCGAGCTCGGCCAGGGTCGCAGCTGCCGCGCCCGCATCGGCCTGGGCCAGCTCGAGGGCGTCCGAGAGCTCGGCATCCTCAAGCCTCGCCACGATCTCCCCGCGCCTGACGAAGGCCCCCTCGTCGACGAGCCTCGACAGCACCCGACCCGGGACCTTGAAACTCACCTGCACCTCCGTCAGCTCCACGTTTCCCGAAATCCGGACCGCCCCGTCCGCTCCCCCGGAGGGGGCGTGGCGCAGATACGCGACGACGGCAGCCACAAGGATCAGGATCAGGAGCGCCCCTACCAATAACCGCTTTTTCACAGGAACCTCCCATAGTCCTAAAACTTATAGCACTGTTCGTCATTATTGGAACGCTATATGCTCTTTAATATCCCGACACACCGCATCGCAGCTAGCCGCTGCAGCGTAAGGGGGGGAACTTATGAGGAAAACGGTCCTGTGCATACGCGACGAGAAGCTCCTCGGGAGCCTAAAAAAGAGGCTGAAGGACCAGGGTTTTGCTGAAATTATAGCGTCCGGCAGTCCCGGCGAGATGTACGCCGATGCCATGGAACACCATCCGGAGGTCGCCGTGCTCGAGTACTCGGCGTCCGACCGGGACGTGAGCCAGACGGTGAAGAAGCTCTGGGAGAGGCTCGGCATCCCGATCGTCGTAATCGCTGAGAGCGCCGACCTGGAGGCCGTGCAGAAGTGGGGAGAGTCGGTGGTCTCCAGCATCCTGGCCAAGCCGGTCCGGGAGGACGAGCTGATGGCGGCCCTGATGCTTTCGCTTGCCACGGCCCGCAGGGTCGACAGGCTCAAGGAGGAGATCGCGACCCTCAAGGAGAGCATCGAGACCAGGAAGATCGTCGAGAAGGCGAAGGGGCGGCTTATGGAGCGCGACCGGCTCACCGAGGCCGAGGCGTTCAGCAGGATGCAGAGGCTCGCCATGGACCGGAGGATATCGATGCGGCAGCTAGCCGAGGCGGTCCTTCTGACCGACCGGATCGGGTGCTCGAAAAAGGGGCCGGCTGGGGGCTGCGTTAAATAAGCAGTTGACAGCAGGTCAGCCAGTATTTATATTTTCCTGTGTAAAGGGGAGTAGCTATCGGCTTTGCAGAGGAAGCCGACCCGTGAATTTCGTCAGGACGGCCTTTTCGGCCCGGACACGGGGCTTTGACACAACGTCAGCGCATGCAAGACCTTTATCCAGCGCCAGCCACGCGCCCGGATAAAGGTCTTTTTATTTAGCGCGGAATTCCAAAGAGTTTAGGAGGTAGCCTCATGAACAGATTCAAGACCGCAGTTCTCCTCACCTCGCTCACACTGCTCATGGTGGCGATGGGAAGCGCCATCGGCGGCCGGGGAGGGATGTACTTCGCCTTCCTCATGGCCTGCGCCATGAACATCTTCTCCTACTGGTTCTCGGACAAGATCGTGCTCAAGATGTACGGCGCCCGCGAGATCACCGAGATGGAAAACCCCGTCTTCTACGGCATCATCAGGAGGCTCTCGATCCAGGCGGGGCTCCCGATGCCGAAGGTGTACATCATCCCTTCCGAGAGCCCGAACGCCTTCGCCACCGGGAGAAACCCGGACCACGCGGCGGTGGCCGCGACCGAGGGGATCATGCGGATACTCACCCCCGAGGAGCTTGAAGGGGTCATGGCACACGAGCTCACCCACGTCGCCAACCGGGACATCCTGATTTCCACCATCGCGGCGACCATCGCCGGCGCCATCTCCATGCTCGGCAACATGCTCCAGTGGGGCGCCATCCTCGGGACCCGGAGCGATGACGACGAGGGAGGAGGCCTCCTGGGGGGGCTTGCCATGGCGATCATCGCACCGATTGCGGCCATGCTGATCCAGATGGCGGTCTCCAGGTCGCGCGAGTACCTGGCGGACGAGGGGGGTGCCAGGATGTGCGGCCGGCCGCTCGCGCTGGCAAGCGCGCTCAAAAAGCTCGACAGCGGCTCCCGGATGCTCCCGATGCAGGAGGCGCGACCGGCCACGGCACACCTCTTCATCGTCAACCCGCTCACCGGCGGCGGACTGCTGCAGCTTTTCTCCACCCACCCGCCGATGGAGGACAGGATAGCCAGACTGGAGCAGATGGCACGCTGAAGCTTGCCACCAATCGTAACGTTTTTACGGGGGTTTTCTTGTCTTCACAGAACATCATGTGGCTCATATTTGCAGGCGTGATCGCCGTCATGTTCGTCCTCGACATCTGGGTCTTCAACAGGACGAGCCACGAGATACGGTTCCGCGAGGCCCTCAGCTGGACGCTGGTATGGGTGGGTCTCGCGATCGCCTTCAATGCGGGGGTCTGGTACCTCCTCGGCCATGACAAGGCCCTGGAGTTCCTGACCGGCTACATCATCGAGGAATCCCTCTCGGTCGACAACCTGTTCGTCTTCATCATGATCTTCTCCTATTTCCGGATATCGAGGGCGCACCAGCCCAAGATCCTGAAGTGGGGGATCATCGGCGCGCTGGTCATGAGGGGGATCTTCATCGTGGTGGGGATCGGACTTCTGGAGCGGTTCCACTGGCTGATCTATCTTTTCGGAGCCATCCTGGTCTATACCGGGATCAAGATGGCGTTCGGAGGGGAGGAGAAAATCGAGCCGGAAAAGAACCTGCTGGTCCGCCTGGTGCGGAGGTTTGTCCCCATCACCAAGAGGATCAGAGGCGACCGCTTCTTCATCAGTAAAGGGGGGATCGTGGCGGCGACCCCGCTCTTTCTGACGCTCATCGTGGTGGAATCGAGCGACCTGATCTTCGCCGTGGACTCCATCCCGGCGGTGCTGGCAGTTACCCACGACCCGTTCATCGTGTACAGCTCTAACGTCTTCGCCATCATGGGGCTGCGTTCCCTCTACTACCTGCTCGCCCACGTCATGGAGATGTTTGCCTATCTGAAGCTCGGAGTTTCCTGCATCCTCACCTTCGTGGGGGCAAAGATGCTCCTCGTCGACCTGGTGGAGATTCCCCTGTACTTCTCCCTCGGGGTGATCGTCGGTACCCTGGCCATCTCAATTCTCATCTCCGTCACCCTCGCCGGAAGAAAGCGTGGGGCAAAACCGTGATGCGTGATGGGTGAATAGTCTCCCAAAGATTCCACCCCAGTCCCCAGTCCCCAGTCCCCAGTCCCTAGTCCCCAGTCCCTAGTCCCCAGTCCCCTTTTTAGTGATCTTCACCTGCGAGATCGCGTTACGGGTCACCTCGGAGCAGGTGAGGGTATACTCGCCGAGCAGGATGCACTCGCCCTTATCCGGAAATCGACCGATCCGGTCCAGTATCAGCCCGGCCAGGGTGTCGTAGGGGAGATCATCGCCAAGATCCATCTCGAGCAGATCCTCCAGGTCGGATATGGAAATCAGGGCGTCCACCAGCAAACTGCCGTCAGCCAGCCTCTGCACTGTTTTCGGCTCGCCGACATCGTGCTCGTCCTCGATTTCACCCACCAGTTCCTCCAGCAGGTCCTCCGTCGTGACAATGCCGCTGATACCGCCATACTCGTCGACCACGAACGCCATGTGGACCCGCGTCTTCTGCATCTCCTTCAGGAGCTCGCTCACCTTCTTCCCCTCGGGGACGAAGAAGGGGGGACGCACGATGGAGCGGATGTCGAAGTCGGGCTCCCGCACCATCCGCCCCAGCAGGTCCTTGCCGTGGATAAAACCGACGGTATCCTCGATGCTCCCGAGGTAGACGGGGTAGCGGGAATACATGTTGTCCAGCACCCCGTTCAGGATCTCCTCCTTGGGGAGGGCCAGGTCGAAGGCGACCACCCTGGTGCGGGGAACCATGACCTCCCGGACCGAGGTACGGGTGAAGTCGAAGAGGTTGTCGATGAAGGTGTGCTCGGCCTCGCTGAAGATGCCGCTCTCGTGCCCCTCGGCAACGATATGCTGCACCTCCTCCCGCGTCATGAACGCCTTCCCTTGCTTCTTGATGCGGAGCAGCGCGAGGACCGCCTTGCTGGAGAAGGTGAGCAAGGTGACCAGCACTGCGGCAACCCTGGCGAGGACGGTGAGCGGTTTGGCGACCCTGAGCGCCATGGTGTCCGCATACTGGAGTCCGATGGTCTTCGGCACCAGTTCACCAAGGATCAGCAGGAGGTAGGAGATCGCAGCGACCACGACCGTGATGGACAGGGGCTCGGCCGCATTGCGGACCACCGCGAAGTCGGAGCGCTGCAGCATCGGCCGGATATAATCAACCGCGATGACCCCGCCGACGGCGGAAGCGGTGGACCCGACCACGGTCACCCCGATCTGCACGATGGCGAGCAGGCGGTGGGGATCCTTCTGCAGCGCATCGACCATGACCGCCCGCTCGTCCCCGAGACTTACCAGCTGGGCGACCCTGCTCTTTCTGATGGAAATGATGGCGAATTCGGAACAGGCAAAGAAGCCGTTGACGATGATGAGGACGAAGATGACCAGCAGCTCTATAAAAACGGTGTCCAATGCTCCTCCAGGTTAATATAAAGATCAGGGCTCTCGCGGCTACCGGCGTTTCTCACGACCGCAACGGCGTTTAGGCCTAAATCTCAGCAATTCCTCATTTTCACCGGGAAACGGTCTCTTGTCAACCTTTTGTAGCGCAATTGAGGCGGGGCGGGGTGCCGCGTGAAAGATTCCCGGTCCATGCAGCCCGGCAAACGGCTGAGCGGGGAGGGAGCAGAGCGGGGTTTCGTGAGGGAAACGTCCGGGGATCGCGGGAGCCTGCCTCTGCCTACCTTCCGGAAAGGGTGCAGCGCGGCCCCGGCTTTGAGGACAACCATGCTGATATCATTGACGTTATGTCTACCGGTGGGGCGGATGACCTCAGGTCCTCAGGAAAGCGCCGGGCTCCGGCTGGCTGAATCAGGTCAGGAAAAGCGCCGCAAGGCATCGGTTCACAAGATCCAGCCAGGAAAAGCCCACCAGGGAGCGCCGATCACGGCAGCCCCCGAACGCCCCGGCGCTATTTACCGATCTTGAAGGAAAGCAGGAAGCGATCCCCGCCGCAGACGAACGGCATCACCAGCGACTCGGCGCTCGACATGCTCTCCAGCACGTAATCGCTGCCGTAGATCACCGTCGGAATGGAGAGATTGATGTCGGCGCCCTTCGGGGAGAAGATGTGCTTCACGTCGCCGCCGATCATGTTGGCGATCTCCCCCAGTGCGTCGTTCACGTCGTTGTCTATCTCGGTCACTTCCATGCCGAGCATGTTCGAGGTGATGCGAAGCGCCAGGTCCTTCGGGCAGTG
This sequence comes from Geomonas sp., assembly GCA_036508065.1. Taxonomy (GTDB): domain Bacteria; phylum Desulfobacterota; class Desulfuromonadia; order Geobacterales; family Geobacteraceae; genus Geomonas. Next base: position 5,408 of record DATCHY010000256.1, read on the forward strand.
GATCGCGAGGATGCCGGAGTGGCTCCCGGCAAGCCCCACCATGCTGGTCAGGGTTTCATGAAAGGTGACGATCGACTCCGTCAACGGTTCTTCGTCCACGACATCCATCATCACCATGGTGGTGAAGACTCCCTTGGTGATCTCCGCTATGGTCCCCCTCACGCCATCCTCCGTCAAGTTCGCCTCGCTTAGCACCGTAGCATCCAGCCCCATAGCTACCCCCTCTCCTTTAATGAACACCGAATCTAATGCACCATCCCTGCAAAATAGCGCCAACCAGCGCCAGGTACAAATACCGTAGTAGCGGCATTCCTGCCGCGGTTTTTCGCGTCCGGCAGGACGCTCCTACGGGATTTACGCAGGGTGGGCCGCGCCCACCGGCCGTCGTGATCGGTGGGCACGGCCCACCCTACAGATATCGCTTCAGCCTGGCGACCAGAATAGTCCCGGCTCAACTGACCGGGTACTCCCCCCTGCCAAGGGCAAGGCAGAATGCGTTGATCTCCCTGAATTCACGCTGAAACACCTCTTCCACCCGGTCCGAAACCTCCGATGCCTGCCTCCCCGGCTCCATGAGCAGCTGGGCGTTCGCCATCTGCGGCTGGTCCACCGGGTCTCCTATCCGACTCAGGAGGAGGACGTAGGCCCCCCGCACCCCCTCCACGGTCAGGCAAATCTCCCGGGCTATCCGGTGGGCAAGGATGTTGTAGATCTTTCCCACATGGCTCATCGGGTTTTTGCCGGCCGCAGCCTCGGTCCCGATAGGCCTGCCTATGGGGATCAGGCCGTTCACCCGGTTGCCCCTGCCAACCTGGCCGGAATCCGCATCCTCCGCTGAGGTGCCCAACAGCGACAGGTATACCCCGCCCAGGCCCCGCCCCTCCTGATCCAGGGTGTTGTAGTGCAGCGCCACGCTCCGGAAAGTCCCCCTTTCGACCAGGAAACGGTGCATCTCGGAGCGGATAGCCTCCTTGCGCGCAAAGTAGTCACGCTCCGAGCCGATCATCCCGGCGAGAAGCGGCATGGCTACGGTCAATTCCAGCTGGTCGCGGCAACGCAGTCCCATCACCTTCACGTCCTCGCCGGTCTCCGGGAAAAGCCGCTTGAAGTGCTCCGAGTTGAGTTCCCTCTCGAGTGCCAGCACCGCCTCCTCGGTCGGGCTCAGGGGGTAGTAGCCGACCGCAGCCGAGGTGTCGTTGGCCCCCCGGACGGCTCCGGGGCGCTCGAAGATGTCGGTCAGCTCCTGCGAGCCGGGAGCGAGCTTGAACCGGTAGTTCAGGTGCCGGTCGGGGTCTACGCCGCGCAGGTGCCCGGTGATCCAGCCGCGAGCGGCGCTCATGGCGATCTCCCGGACCGGGATCACCCTCCCGGAGGCAGTGAAGGTTGCCCGGTCACCGATGGTAAGCTCCATCGGCTCGATCACCTCCCCGCCGCCGAACCACTTCTCCACCCGCCCTGCGGCCAGAAGCCCCTTGTCGATATTGTGGTGCAGGATGGTGCCGAACTCCTTCAGATAGGCCTGGGACAGCGCAACGGAGATGGCGTCCATGACGCAGTCGCAAATCTGATCAGGATGGCCCACCCCCTTGCGCTCCACGATCTCGACGCTCTGCTCCGTTACGGTCATCCCTTTGTGCTGCTCGACCAGGATCATGGGAAGGTCCTTTCGGCGAAGGCTACAGAAATGAGACACCCGCGGGGAAAACCCGACCCGCTGCAACAGTGCCAGGACGCGGGGGCCGGGTGGCAGGTCCCGAGACGCATGCAGCGCGTCTCTGCCGCGGGTGCGCGTCACATCGCCCGCGCCGGGGGGCGGAGCAGAGCGCGGGTTTCATAGGGCGCCGCAAACATTAACGAATCAACACTG
>DATCHY010000257.1:0-4071 GCA_036508065.1 Geomonas sp.
CGGCTTCCTTCACGATCTCCCTGACCATCTGGTCGAAATCAATCCTGGTTTTCATCAGCTCTGCGCGGCCCATCCGGGAAAAGGCCAGCAGGTCGTCGATCAGGGTCCCCATCTTCTGGGCCGCACGGGTGATCACCTCCAGGTAGTGCTGGCTCTTCTCGTCCAAAGTCGAGAGGTCCCTGTCGTTCAGCAGCTCGACGAACCCGATGATGTGGCGCAGCGGGGCGCGCAGGTCGTGGGATACCGAGTAGCTGAAGGCTTCCAGTTCCCGGTTGGTCGAGGCGAGTTGTTCGACCTGGTTTCTGAGCGCGCTGTTGAGTTCGGTGATCTTCGCCTCGCTTAGCTTTGGCAGCGTCATGTCGCGGACCACCGCGAAGGCCCAGGTCCCCTCGCTGGTCTCCATGGGGTTCAGCATGACGTCCACCGGAATTTCCCGGCCGTCCCGATTGCGCCCGTAGAGTTCCAGCCCGGTTCCCATTTTGCGCGCCCGGGGATCTGCGAAATAGTTGCGTCGGTGTCGCAGGTGGCGTCTCTGGAAACGCTCCGGCATCAGGAGCTCGACCCGGTTGCCGACCATCTCCTCGCGCATGTAGCCGAAAAGCGCCTCGGTCTGCTGGTTCACCTTGCGGATCACGCCACGGCTGTCTATCACCACCACGGCATCCGGCGCGTTCTCGAACAGCCTCTCGAACATGTTGCGGCTCTTCTGCAGCGCCTCCTCCGCGTTACGCCTTTCGGTGATGTCGCGGGTCACCTTGCCGAAGCCGGAAAGCTCGCCTGCCCCGTCGTACAGGGCGGTGATCGTGACGGAGGCCCAGAAGCGGCTGCCGTCCTTGCGCACGCGCCACCCCTCCTGGTCCAGGCTTCCCTTCGAGCGCGCGATATCCAGCTCCCTTTGGGGGGTGCCGGACTTCACGTCCTCCTTGGAATAGAAGACCGAGAAATGCTTCCCGATGATCTCTTGCGCCCGGTATCCCTTGATCCGCTCGGCGCCGGCGTTCCATGACGAGACGCGCCCTTGCGGATCGAGCAGGAAGATGGCGTAATCCTTCACCTGCTCCACCAGCAGGCGGAACTGCTCACCGGTTGCCTGCACCTCTTTGCTACTCTGGGGCGGGTCGGCTGCGGGCTCTGCCGCCGTTTTTACCTCATCTGCTTTTGCCATGTCCTTGTACCCGATCCTTCGGGGCGGCCTGAGCCCCCCAAGGTCCGAAATCTCTCATCCAGGCAGGCCGCGCCGTTGCCAGGATCAAACGTGCCTCTCGCGCAGCTGGCGGGCGGCAGCGATCATGGTGGCGAGAGCCGCTTTGGTCTCCGACCAGCCGCGGGTTTTCAGCCCGCAGTCGGGGTTCACCCAAAGCCTCTCTTTGGGCAGGTATAAAAGCGCGCTCTCCAGCAGTTCGAGCATCTCCTCGCAGCTGGGGATGCGCGGCGAGTGGATGTCGTAGACGCCCGGACCGATGCTGTTGGGATAGCGGAACTCCTTGAACGCCTCCAGTAGCTTCATCTGCGAGCGGGAGGTCTCGATGGTGATCACGTCGGCATCCAGGGCCGCGATATGGGCGATGATGTCGTTGAACTTCGAGTAGCACATGTGGGTATGGATCTGCGTGGCGTCGCGAACACCCGAGGTGGCCAGACGGAAACAGTCAACGGCCCACCCCAGGTAGCCCTCCCGGTCGCTCCCCCGCAGCGGCAACCCCTCGCGGAACGCAGGCTCGTCGATCTGGATGACGCGCAGCCCGGCCTGCTCAAGGTCGAGCACTTCGTCCCTGATGGCGAGGGCGATCTGCAGGGCGGTCTCGCGGCGGGGTTGATCGTCCCGCACGAAAGACCACTGCAGGATGGTCACCGGGCCGGTGAGCATCCCCTTGACCGGCCTTTTGGTGAGCGACTGGGCGTAGCTACTCAGGGCAACCGTCATGGGACCCTTGCGCTCCACGTCGCCGTAGATGATCGGGGGCCTGACGCAGCGCGAGCCGAAGCTCTGCACCCAGCCGGACTGCGTGAAACAGCAGCCGTGCAACTGCTCGCCGAAGTACTGCACCATGTCGTTGCGCTCGAATTCGCCGTGCACCAGCAGGTCCATCCCTATCTCTTCCTGGAATCGGATCGCCTGCTCGATTTCCCGCTTGATCGCCGCCCCGTAATCCGCCGCGCCGATTTTCCCCAGGTTCAGCTGGCTGCGCAGCCTCCTGACCTCGGCGGTCTGGGGAAAGGAGCCGATGGTGGTGGTGGGGAACAGTGGCAGTTCCAGGGTTTGCTGCTGGGCGCGCTGCCGCTCGGCAAAGGAGCTGCCGCGCCGCAGGTCCGCCGGGATGACGGCCGCGACCCGCGCCTTGATCTGCGGCCTGTGGATGAGCTTCGAGCTGCGGCGGCTCTCCATGGCGCCACGGTTCTTCGCCAGCAGCTCGTCACGGCCTCCCTGCGCTCCCGAGGCGGCCAGAGAGGCGATGGCCGCGACCTCGTCGAGCTTTTGCCGGGCAAAGGCCAGCCCGTTCCCGATTTCCGCGGGGATCCGTGCCGCATCGGTTTCCGGCCTGCAGTCGTAGGGGACGTGGAGCAGCGAGCAGGAGGGGGCGATCAGTATGCGGCCCGGGCCGAGCGCCTCCAGCGCGGTGGCGACCAGCGGCAGGGTCCGGGAAAGGTCGCTCTTCCAAACGTTGCGGCCATCGACGAGCCCAAGCGACAGGCTGAGCCGCTCGGGAACCAGGGGGAGGACGGAGTCGAGCTGGTCCGGCGCCCGGACCAGGTCGAGGTGCAGCGCGAACACGGGGAGGCCCGCAGCCAGGACGGCGTTGTCGCGCACCCCCTCGAAATAGGTGGCGAGGATAATTTTCAGCTCCGGAACGGCCTCGGCAATCCGCGCGAAGGCGCTTCGGTACGCGGCAGGCACCGCAGGGTCGAGGTCCAGGGCCAGGAAGGGCTCGTCGATCTGGATATAGTCGGCGCCGGCGTCCCGGAGCTCCTGCAGCAGCCCGATATAGACCGGGAGGAGCCTGTCGAGCAGTTCAATGCGGTGGAAGCCGGCTTCCTTCTCCTTGCCGAGCAGCAGATAGGTGATCGGGCCGATCAGCACCGGCTTGGGGATGATGCCGAGCGCCTTGGCCTCCCTGAATTCCTCGACCGCCTTGAGCGAGTCGAGGGAGAAGCTCTGGGCCCGGTGGAACTCCGGCACGATGTAATGGTAGTTGGTGTCGAACCATTTCGTCATCTCCATGGCGATGAGATCCAGGCCGTCCTTCTGGTAGCCCCGGGCCATGGCGAAATACATCTCCAGCGCCGGAGCCTCGGCAAGCCTCGCATAGCGCGGCGGGGCGGCCCCCAGGGCGACCGTCATGTCGAGCACCTGATCGTAGAAGGAGAAATCGTTGCAGGGGATCAGATCGATCCCGCTGTCGTGTTGGGCTTGCCAATGGGCAAGCCGGAGGCTTTTGCCGGCCGCCACCAGTTCCGCGACGCTCAATTGTCCCGTCCAGTAACGCTCGCAGGCGCTCTTCAGTTCCCGCTGCATGCCGATGCGCGGATAGCCGAGGTTGTGGGTTCGAATCATGTATCCCTCCCGGTGCGGCTGGTCGCCGCTCCTCCCGGCCCTGTCCGGGCGGCTCAAGGCTGCAGCGTTACCCGCTCCTGGCCCTGCCCGTCGTCAGCCACTTGCCAGGACACGATAAAGTCAAAGTGTAGCCGAAGGGGGCATATTTACAAACGGGGAACCTGATGGCGGGAGGCTAAATCGCTGGAACTGTCTTCGAGCCTTGTCCATAGCAGTCTGCTGCTCCCTCACCCCAGCCCTCTCCCGGGGGGCGAGGGAGAGTTGCACAAGACGTGAGGAAGTTGGCAGCTGTAATTGATAATGGCAGCAGTAATAGAGAAGAGGATGGGTGAGGAAGATGCTACTTATTAGGTGAACCGACAGTGTGTAGGGCGAATAATCCTTCGCTCGTTTAACTATTCAGCTGCCGTTGGCTCCTGCAGCCGTAGGGTGGACCGTGCCCACCGGAAGCCGAAGGCCAGGGGACCCGCAAGGGGTGCCCCTACAGAATTGCGGGTATCCAGGCCGACGCTGATCGG
>DATCHY010000258.1:0-9284 GCA_036508065.1 Geomonas sp.
AAAAGGGGCACCCTGTCGTTGGGGACAGCAAATACGGCAGGGCGAACGATCACTACGGCACCCTGGCACTCCATGCCAGATCGCTCTCTTTCACACACCCTGTCAGCGGCAAACGGCTGACATTTGAAACCGGCATCCCCGATTTTTTTACCCGTTTGGTCGGCAAAATAGTGCTACCTGGCTGAGATGGTGCTTATGCGCCGCGCGTCCCTGGCGCATCGACACAAAAAGGCCGCCTCTTAAAGGGCGGCCTTTTCGGTTTCCACGTGCAAAATATCGGTCGCAGCAGCGGCATTCCTGCCGCGAATTTCGCGTCCAGAGGGGGCTCCCACGGGCTTCATGCAAAGATCCCGGCAGTGAGCGGAATCTGATCTTATGCCGTGTCAGCGGCCTCGTCCCTCATCCTTGTCTTGCCCTTTACCCCGGTCGGGTCGCTGCGACTCCCCCTTATCCTGCGATCTCTGTATCTGTCCTTGCGGTGCGTGCTGTCCCCGCTCTGGAGCTGCCGCTGGCTGCTGCCGCTTTTCATGCGAAGCCGGGGCTGGCTGCTGCCGCTGCTCGTGCGAAGCTGGACCCCGCTGCTGCGGCTGGACCTGGGGAGCCGGAGTCCGCTGCTGCGGCTGAACTTGGGGAGCCGGACCCCGTTGCTGTTCATGAAGTGCCGGTCCTCGCTGGCGAGGTGGGGTTTGCGGTGGCTGCGCGTGTGAACCAGCCGGAGCGCCGTGCTGGGGCGGAGTTGAGCGCTGGATTTCCTGCTGTTTCGGACTTCTCGTCTGGGGCTTTTCCTGCTTGCCCCGCTGAGCAGGTGCGGACGCTCTTTGTTCTACCTGCTTTAAATGCTGGCGGACTACCTTGTCGCGCGGCTGGTAACGGTATTGCTGGCTGCGTAGCTTCTGTTGCTGCTCCACAGCCCGGGGGTACCTGTCTCCTGAAAACTGCCGCTGGTAGACAGGCAGAGGGGCGGGCCTGGGAGCGGAACTGCGCTTCCACTTGTCCCACCCACCTCGACGCTGCTCCCATCCATGGCCCCAGTGCTGGCCCCAGCGGGGCGGCGCATTCGACTGCCATCCGTGAAAGTACACAGGAGGCTGCCGGTAGTAGCGCACGGGGACGCGCAGGATGTAGAGCGGCACAACCACTGGATCCACAAGCGACCAGGGGCCGTTGTACCAGGAACTCGCGTACCAGTTATCGTTCTGGTAGACCCAGTACATGCCGTCGTAAAAGAAATAGTTGCCATTCACCTGTGGCGCGTAGTAGACCGGATAACCCGGCACCGGGACGAGTTCCGGGAACAATGGCAGGTTGATCCCGATGCTCACGCTGGGAAACCCGATCCCGATGCTCACGTCGGCTGAAGCAGAAGTAACCGAGCACAACAGCATACACAGTGCGATGAGTCCATAGCGTAATCTCTGCATTTTGTCCTCCCGTTGATGCGCCGGGTCGGGGGCAATACTGGACGACGAAAGTGAAACCAGCCCCAACCCTCCGCATGTTGCCCGAAGTCGACTGACACATTCCTATCTATCGAATATATGGCGCTCGGGTAGGTTTGTCAAAGAGCCGCGATTGGTGGATCAGCTGAGCTGCGTCGGGATCAAACGGGAATCCACCAGTTAAGCCGGGTACAGGAGGCTGCCTGATGCGGTCCTTGCGCAGCAAGCAGGCACCCGCAAGGGGTGCCGTGTCGCTGGATCACCGGGATTAAAAATATTCCGCCAGGCCGCTCTCGATCCGCTCGAAACGGGCGACCCGCTCCGGAGGCTGTCCCGCCTTCAGGGCGGCCAGTTCCGCAGCCGAAAGTTCCAGCTCCGGCGTCAGTGGCCGCCGCTCCAGATACAGGGCACGCCCGGTTTCCAGCACGATCTTTTCAAAAGGGTAGCGGTAGCTTGGATTCTGCAGCAGCGCCGCATCGCTGTAGCGTACACCGGTTGCTGAAAGGATCCGCAGGTAGCCCGGTTCAGTCACCTCCTCGCCGGGAACGCAGACGGTCAGGGCCGCGCGACGCCGGGCGGCCGCGTGCTGGAAGCGCCGCTTGTAGGGGAAGGAACAGTAGTTGACTGGTACGGGAATGCCTTGTTCCAGGCCGAAGCGCACCATCCGCAAGGCACAGAGCTCAGATTCCAGTACCGTGACCTTCTCGCCATGGAGGAAGGTGTAGCCCCGCTCAGTCAAGGGGCCGAAGTTGTAGGGAGTCAGCCGCATCTGGTGCAGATTGAGGTGATTGACCCCGGCCTCGGACATTTCGAGCAGCTTCAGTTTCAGCAGCTCCTCGTCCTCCGGCACCGCCGGGATCTCCACCGTGACCGTCGGGATGCGACCCACCGCCAGGCGCAATTTCTTGAGATGGTAGCGGACGGCGCCCAGGTCGAAGCGGATCTCGTCCAGACCGGCGTCCCGCAGGCGGCTGCAGAGATCCGCCGTCAGGAGGGTGCCGTTGGTATAGAGCCAGAGGTGGACGTCAGCACCGCAACGCTTGCGGACGGCGCTCAGGTAGGACAGGGTCAGATCCGGCGTCAGCAACGGCTCGCCGCCGCTGATGCTGACGCCGCTGAACCCCAGGGCGGCCACGTAGGCGGCATAGTCCTCCGGAGTGGTGAAAGCCAGGCCGTTGGTAACCGGCGGCCCGTCGTCGTCCTGCGCCGTGGGGCAGTAGAAGCAGCGCCCGTTGCAGCGGCCATTGACGAACAGGCAGGACCAGCCGCCATCGCCGCAGCGCCGGCAACCCGGGGAGAGGCCGTTGCAATTCACCTTGGTCCCGGCGTAACCGAAACTGGCGTGGCCGTCAAGCCAGTGCAGCAGCTCCTGGCGCTCCGCGCCGGCTCTGGCCAGTTGCTCCGGGTCTGCAAAGTTCAGCAGGTCGTAAAGGCGGCCGTACTCGCGGCGGTTGGACTCGATCAGTTGCTGCTGAATGCTTTCGTTGAGGAAGGACTGAACATAGGGGGACGCTGATAATGGCACGTGCTAATACCTCGGGAGACGGATTTTTTGTAAAAGATCAGATGTTTACTTCCGTCCTGATTTCTCGGATTCAGGGAAGCTTACGATTCGAATCACTGTAGACCATTACCGGACAGCCGCATAGTAGAATCGGGCGGCGGTCCGACTCGTTCACCGTACTCGACAGAAAGAACGGTTAAGGAGCCTGATTAGTTTCTCCGCTACTGCCATCATCCCTGATTCTGTAGGGGGCACCCTTTGCGTGTGCCTGGACTTCGGCTGCCGGTGGGCACGGCCCACCCTACGGCTGCAGGAGCCAACGGCACACAGAATAGGTAGGGAGATCTTTTTATCGTTCCCGTGCTCCCGCGTGTTGTGCTGCCTTTAAAACCCTTATACTTAACCGCCGTTGGGGGCTGGGGGGATGGAAGGCTCATGAACGACAAAAGGGCTCCGATAAACGGAGCCCTTTTGTCGTTGTGCTGCCGGTTAGGCAGCGGCGTAGGGTGGGCCGTGCCCACCGGCTGCCCTCGGCTGCGGGCATCATGGCCCACGGTGATCGGCGGGCAAAGCCCACCCTAGCTATCCGTAGCTTGGCCAGGTCAGGGGAGGCTGAAGTAGAAGGTCGCGCCGGCATCGACCTGCGCTTGCGCCCAAACCGTGCCGCTGTGGCGTTCCATGATGCGCTTGACCGTGGCCAGTCCGATGCCGGTACCGTCGTACTCGTCCCCGTGCAGCCTCTGGAAGGCGCCGAAAAGCTTGTCGAGGTACGCCATGTCGAAGCCCGCCCCGTTGTCCTTCACGAAGAAGACTCTTTCCCCGTCGACCATTTCGGCTCCGAATGCCACCCGGGCGCGCTCCCTGCGGGAGGAATATTTCCAGGCGTTGCCCAGCAGGTTCTCCAGGACCAGGCCCATGAGTACCTTGTCCCCCATCGCAACCAGGGCCGGCGCGATCTCGATTTCCACGACTCGCTCGGGGTCGGTCTCCTGCAGCCTGGTGACGACGTCGGCTGCCAGGCCGCTCAGGTCGACGCGTTCCTTGACCAGCCTGAACCGGCTCACCCGCGACAGCTCCAGCAGGTCGTCGATCAGCTTTCCCATCCTGACGCTTGCCGCGCAGGTGCGCTCCAGGTAATACAGCGCCTCGTTGGGGAGACACGCTGCAAACTCCTCCTGCAGGATGGAGAGGTAACTGTTGATGTGACGCAGCGGGCCGCGCAGGTCGTGGGAGACGGAGTAGCTGAACGATTCCTGCTCGCTGATGGCTGTTTGGAGCTGCGCGGTGCGCTCCTGGACCCGCTGCTCCAGGCAGGAATGGAGCATGTAAATCTCCGCCTCCGCGAGCTTGCGATCTGTGATGTCATCGTAAAGTGCGAGGACGTAGTCGACCATGCCGTCGTGCTTGCGGACGCAAACTATGGAGACATAGGCATACAGCAAGGTGCCGTCCTTGCGGAGAAACTTCTTTTCGACGGCGAACTCGTCGATATCACCGGCGAGCATCCGGTCGAACTCAAGGAGGTTGGTGCCCAGGTCGTCCGGATGGGTCAGTTCCATCCAGGACATGCTGGCCAGTTCCTCGCCGGTATAGCCGAACATCTGCTGCAGCCTGGCATTGGTCTGCAGCCACCTCTTATGCGGGGAGGTTATGGCCATCCCCACGATCTGGCGCTCGAAATAAAGGCGCATCCGCTCTTCGCTTGCTTTCAGCTCAGTGATGTCGAGGATACAGACGATATTCCCCTCGCACTGTCCTTGCTCGTGGTAAATCCCCTCGACGAAACAGATGGCCTGGACCACGTTCCCCTCTTTGGTGAGATAACGCTTCTCGAAGGTGAACCGCCCCATCTCGCCCTGCACCATGCCCCGGTGCTTTTCCAGGCTTACTGCCACGTCCTCGGGATGGGTGATATCCGCGAAATCCCGCACGCCGACCAGCTCCTGCTCGCGGTAGCCCAGGAGCCTGCAGAAGGCCTGGTTCACCTGCGCAAACTTGTTGTCGGGTCCTACCGCGACGATTCCGAACAGGGTGTTGTCGAAGAGCGAACGGTAACGGGATTCACTCTTGCGTAACGCCAGTTCCGCTTTGTCGCGCTCCCGTTCCCTGGCATCGAGCTGCTGGGCCATTTCATCGAACGCCTTGCCGAGCTCTCCCAGCTCGCCCCCCTTGATGCAATCGGAAACCCTGACCTGGAGATCCCCCCGCGCCAGGCGTCGCGACGCGGACTGCAACAGCGCGACCCGATCTATGATGGAACGCTTGCCGATGAACCAGGCGACGAGGAAGGCGCACACCAGGCTTGACGCGAAGAGAAGCAGGTTCTGCACGAGCAGGGCGTTGGCCTGTTGGACGACGGTGGCGACCGGGATCCCGGTCCGGACGTACATGTAGGGAATCTGCTCGCCGTTTATGCGGAGCTTGCGAAAGGTCAGGAAACGTTCCTGGCCGTCGTAACCGGCTCCCACAAACGACCCCTGGTCCAGGGCGCCCTGCATGCGCCGGAACGATTCCGGTCCGTCAACTGTCCCGATGTATTTGTCGGGGTCGCGGCTTTTGCCGAGCACGACTCCCTTGTGGTCAAGGAGCACGTAACCGTACTGTTTGGCGTGGGTTTCGGTCAGGGCACGGCCCAGTTGGTCCAGGCGAAACGCCACAATCAGGGCGCCGGCAATCGCCCCGTTGCCGTCCTTGAAGGGATAGCAGAGATTGATGGTGGGCTTGGTCGCAATCCTGCTCACGATGTATTCGCCCGACGACAGCCGGCCGGTTGCCATGGCGTTCCTGAAATAGCGCCGGTCGGCCATGGAAACCGGCTTGGTGCTGACCGCCGAAGCCCAGACCATGCCGGCGGGGTCCGCTACCGATATGTTCAGATACAGGGGGTTTAATCTGAGGATGTCGCTCAGTATTTTCTGCGCCCTGGCGGCATCATGACCCCTAAGCTCAGGGAGCTGCGCCAAGGCAGTCATCAGCTGCTCCGCGGAGGCAGTCGCGTGCTGCTGCTCGATCGCAATGCTGTCGACGATTTTCCTGGTTTCCTGAATGGCTGCCTCGATGGCAGCCTGGCGCACCTTGACGCCTGAATAGGCGATGCTGCCGGCTGCCGGGAGGGCAATGATCAGCGCCATGAGGAACATCTGGGCCCTGACTGACAGCGACAGTATTCGGGACATCAGCTGGCTTCCCATGTACCCCTCATAGAACATCCATGAAGCTTAGTCGGTGCGGAAAGGATAGGATCGGCGGTCTTATCGGCCTCGAAAGGGTGCTGTTTGCGGTATGGGTTACTGGCGGCTCAGGTCAGCGGGCCTGGTCATCTGCTTTCAACCCAGCCGTGTGAGCGGGCACATATTAAAGACCACAAAATACCTTGCAAGCATGGGAGGTGTCAAGGGATTTGAATGTTCGCAGCGCAGAGGGATACCTTTATCTCCCGGTCACTCGGAGGTTGCGGTACAGACAGACTCGTACCGGTCCCGGCCGTTGTGCTTCGCCATGTAGAGCGCGTCATCGGCGCGTTTCAGCATGTAGGTGGAGTCCACATCGCCCTCTTCCGCAACCGAGACCCCGAGGCTGAGCGTCACCCTGACGGCCTGGCCCTCAAGCTGAAAGGGTTCATCCCTGACCAGCGACCAGATTTTCCGCGCCACCTTGCTGCTTTGATCCAGATCCGAACCGGGGAGGATGATGACGAACTCGTCTCCACCGAAGCGACCCACGGTGTCATAGACCCTCAGGGAGGGGGTGATCCTTGCGGCTAACTCCCGCAAAAAGGCATCTCCGGCGAGATGGCCGTAGCTGTCGTTCATCTGCTTGAAATTGTCGATATCCATCATGATGCATCCGAGCTGGCTGTCGGCGAGCCCGCGCTTTCTCTTGCGCGCCACCCGGGAAAATTCCTTCTGGGTCAGCAGCAGAATTTGCCTTTTGTTGAAGAAACCGGTCAAGGGGTCGGTGATCGCCTGCGTCCTCAGCATTTCTTGCATTTCCTTGAGGTCCCGGGTCCCCCTTCGGATCAAAAGAAAGGATGATCCGTAGACGAGGATCAGGGTTAATGCCAGGATGCCGACGGATAACGCCACCGCCAGGTGGATTTGCTCGCGATATTGCGTCACGTCAAGGTAGATCTCGAAGCTGCCGATCACCTTTTTGTCTTTGCCACGAATGGGGATATAGGTTTCCACCACGTCGACGTTGAATCTCAGCTCGTCGGCCAGGTCGTGCACCGATTCCTTCCTCTCGAAGTGCGAATCAAACTGCCCGGCAAGGGCGCGCTTGAGTCTTGAATTGAGCGGGTCCGCCTCGCCGATGACCTTGGTATCGGTGCTGTACACGACCCTGGCATCAGGTCTGTATATTTTTATTTTGACGATCCCAAAGGGCGCGAGGAATCTTCTGAGATGCTGATCCAGCCGAGGTATGTCCTTGTTCGTGATCTCAAGATAGGAAGTACCATCGTCCCGGGTAGCTATGATTTCGTAAGCTTCTTCAGCGAGCAGGGCGCTGCTGACACTAATCGCTTCCTGCTCCGCATCGACGATGATGTAGCGCTGCAGGACTCCACGAAAGCCGGTACCGGCCAGGAAGAGGATGACCAGTATGGAAACGACGGCAGTGGTGATGAAAAGGCGCAAAAGGGCGTCAGGCTTTTTCTTGATATCAAGCTTCAGCAGTTCACGTAACCACTTCATTCTCAAACACCTTTCCCTTGCCGGCAAGACCCTTCGTGATCTATTTGATAGAATCCACTATACTATAAATTTGCCGGGTGACCAAAGCCAAGTTGTGGGCTGCTGGCTTTTAGTGCGTGAGGAGAGTCAGGGGACTCTGACTGCTCCCTGAAGTGAAGAGTACCAGATATAGATTCTCAAGCGGACGACCATATTGTCCAGGCGATGCTGCCGACCAAGTCCGATGCCGTGGACAGCTGGAACGAGTATCAGCCGGAGAAGTTGAAACACCACATGGCTGAACTGGGGTTGAACCAGTTGCTGGCTTTGCAGTTGCTGGCGCGCCTTCGCGACGCGCGCGCCGCCCTCCGGCGGCTTTTTATTTGACATGGAGCCCGGATACCACGTATACAGTAAAGCTGTTTTACTGCAAGCTTTCAGGCGGTTAGCCGGCATTCATCTGGCGGCGGCAGCCACCTGCGCTCTGTCCCCGAGAACTCAACGCAGAAACCCGCGACTATTGGCTGTTGCGCTGTCCTCCCGCACGTTTCAAAATTCAGAAAATCCACGGAAAGAGAGAACCATGCTAAATCTGAAACCCGAAGTAGTCGCCCAGCTCGAGCGCGTGCTGAGCTCCGTCGAAATGCTGCTCCCGAAGGCCGTCAAATCGGTCGACTGGTCCAAATGCCACGCCGCAAACTGGCGCCGGCACTCCTTTTCCGGCTACCTCGAGGCGGTCAAGGTTACCGACATCACCACCCTGGAGGAGCTCCTCGGCGTCGAGAAGCAGAAGGAGGTGATGGTCAGCAATACGCGCCAGTTCCTCAAGGGGCTCCCCGCCAACAACGCCCTGCTCTGGGGCTCGCGCGGCACCGGCAAATCGTCGATCGTGAAGGCGCTCCTGAACAAGTTCGGCAGCGAGGGGCTGCGCGTGATCCAGGTCGAGAAGGAAGACCTGATCTACCTCTCCGAGATATTCAACGCCGTGGAAGACCAGCCGTACCGCTTCATCCTTCTGTGCGACGACCTGACCTTCGAGGTCGGGGAGCTGAGCTACAAGATGCTGAAGAGCGCCCTGGACGGTTCAGTCTATTCGGCCCCGGAGAACGTCCTCATCTACGTCACATCGAACCGCCGCCACCTTCTGCCTGAGTACGACAGCGACCTCCTGGGCGGCAAGTTCGTGAACGGGGAGCTGCAGCAAAGCGAAGCGATGGAGGAGAAGGTTTCCCTCTCGGATCGTTTCGGCCTCTGGGTCGCCTTCCACGTCTTCTCCCAGGACCGCTACCTCGACGCCGTCCGTCTCTGCGTCGAGAGGGAGGCGCGCAAAAGGAACCTTGATATCCCCTGGACCAAGGAACTGGAACTGGACGCCATCAAATGGTCGCACGACAAGACCAAGCGCTGTGGACGGACCGCGTTCCAGTTTTCCAAGGATTGGACTGGTCGCTACCTGCTGAACCAGGCTGCCTGAGGCGAGGCGCCCAATGTTTGACAACAAGAGCCGGCCTGCATGCTACATGCGGCCGGCTTTTCTTATGTCCGGTCAGGTGGGTAGGCCGCGGGCTTGGGTGGCTGCCGAGAGCAGATCAAATCCCCCTGAATCACAGTCATGCCAATAAAACGCCGGTCCTGTAGGGGCACCCCTTGCGGGTGCCTTGTCTTTCG
>DATCHY010000259.1:0-4742 GCA_036508065.1 Geomonas sp.
TCCCCCATGAAGGTGGTGCAGCAGATAGGCGAGATCGCCTTCGACGCACCGGAGGCGAACCTGGCCGACACGGTCACCAGGGATGTCCTCTGGGCCTGCACCACCTGCCGGGCCTGCCAGGAGATCTGTCCCGCCAACATCGAGCATGTCAACAAGATCCTTGAGATGCGCCGTCACCTGGCCCTCATGCAGGGGGAGTTCCCCGGCGACGAGGTCAGGAGCGCCCTCGGCCAACTGGAGGTGAACGGAAACCCCTTCGGCCTTGCCTTTGCCCGCCGGGCGCAATGGACCGAGGGGCTCGAACTCAGCGTCCTCGGGGAAGGGGGCACGGCGGACATCCTCTACTTCGTCGGCTGCTATGCCTCCTTCGACCGGCGCAACCAGGCGGTGGCCCGTGACTTCGTGAAGATCTGCACGGCCGCCGGCGTCAGGGTCGGCATCCTCGGCAAGGAGGAGACCTGCTGCGGCGAGCCGCCCCGAAAGCTCGGCAACGAGTACCTCTACCAGACCGAGGCGCGCGCCAACATCGATTTCATGCACAAGTACGGAGTTACCAAGGTCGTCACCACCTGTCCCCACTGCTTCAACACCCTGGCGCTGGACTACCGTGACTTAGGCTTCGAGGCCGAAGTCGAGCACTACACCACCTTTATCGAGGGGCTGATACGGGAGGGGCGGCTCGCCCTCGACCCGGGCGCGCTCGACTGCAGCTACCACGACTCCTGCTTCATCGGACGCTACCGGGACATCTATGAGGCTCCGCGCAGCGTCCTGGCCTCGGCGGGTGCCAGGATCAGGGAGATGGGAAAAAACGGGGCGGAGAGCTTTTGCTGCGGCGCCGGGGGCGGGCGGATACTCGCCGAAGAGCGGATCGGCAGCCGCATCTGCGAGGCCAGGGTCGCCATGGCCGTGGCGACCGGCGCGCCGACCCTGGTCAGCAACTGCCCGTTCTGCCTCGCCATGTTCGAGGACGGCATCAAGACCGGCGGCTTCGAGGGGAGCGTGCAGGTGAAGGACCTGGCTGAGATCGTCGCGCAGCGGATCGCCGCGGAAAGTCCCCCCTTTGCTAAACCCGTCCGGGTCAGTCAGGGATGATGGTGCCAGGACGTACTGCAGGCAGAGAAAAGGGTGAAGTCCAATAAAGGAGGCACAAGATGAAGGAGACCAGGCTGACATTGCCGGAGCTGTCGCTCATAGCAGGAACCAGGGTAGCGCTCGGCAGCGGAATCGCCCTGCTGTTCGCGGACCGCCTGAGCGATAAGCAGCGTAAGGCCGCCGGCTGGGCCCTGTTTTTAACGGGGGTGGTGAGCACCATTCCACTGGTAAAGCTTGCGCTCGACAAGAGGCGACGCTGATCAGAAGATGTTTCGACGCTGGTGCCTTTAACAAGGGGAGGCTTACGATGCATAAACGGAAACTGGGCCGGCAGGGCCTCGAAGTCTCTGCCTTGGGGCTTGGCTGCATGGGGATGTCGTTTGCCTACGGACACCCTGAAGATGCGGCATCGATCCGGGTGCTGCGCCACACGCTCGATCTGGGGATCAACTTCTGGGATACGGCCGAGATGTACGGGCCTTTCAGCAATGAGGAACTGCTCGGCCGTATGCTGAAGGAGGTGCCGCGCCAGCGCCTGATCATCGCGACCAAATTCGCCTGGAGGTTCGGGCCCCATGGCGAGCAGCTCGCCCTGGACAGCAGCCCCGCCCAGATACGGAGATCGCTGGAAGGCTCGCTCAGGAGACTGGGTACCGACCACATCGATCTCTACTACCAGCACCGTCTCGACCCCGCCACCCCGATCGAGGAGACCGTCGGCGCGCTCGCCGATCTGGTCGGGGAGGGGAAAATCCGCTTCATCGGCCTCTCCGAGGTCGGACCTGGCACCGTGCGCCGGGCGCACGCCGTGCATCCGCTGAGCGCGGTCCAGTCGGAATTTTCACTCTGGGAGAGGGGGGCGGAGGAGAAGCTCCTCCCGACGCTGCGCGAGTTGGGGATCGGATTCGTGGCCTACAGCCCGATGGGGCGCGGTTTCCTGACCGGGAAAATACAGAGCCCGGAAGACCTCGAGCCGAACGACTGGCGCCTCAGGAACCCGCGCTTTCAGGCGGATAATCTTCGCCACAACCTGCAGCTTGTCTCGACCCTGAGCGGGATCGCCGCCAGACACGATGCCACCCTCGCGCAGCTGGCTCTGGCATGGGTCCTGAGACGCGGCCGCGACATCGTCGCCATTCCCGGGACCAAGCACCTGAGCCATCTGGCCGAAAATGCCCAGGCGGCGGGGCTGCAACTCTCCGATAACGTCTGGTTCTCCCTGGACGCAGCCCTCGCTTCTTTCGAGGTGGCAGGGGAGCGTTATCCGGAAGAGGCGCTGCGCTACATCGACTCTTCGGTATAGCGGCCGCAGGGATCTCATCCGGTTCGGCCATAAGCAAAGCACCGAGAGCCTTGCGATTGACAGTCTTTAGACGACAGGAGCAGTACCATGACAAGCGAACCCCTCTCCGAAACAGCTTCCCCCGGCCTGGACCAGCTCTGCATCAACACGATACGTTTTCTTGCGGTCGATGCTGTCCAGAAGGCGAACAGCGGCCACCCCGGCATGCCGATGGGGGCCGCCCCCATGGCGTACCAGCTCTGGACCCGGTTCCTGAGGCACAACCCGGCGCACCCCGCCTGGTTCGACCGCGACCGTTTCGTGCTCTCGGCGGGGCACGCTTCCGTGCTCCTCTACGCCCTCTTGCACCTGACCGGCTACGACCTTTCCCTGGACGAGATCCGGCGCTTCCGCCAGTGGCAGAGCCGCACGCCCGGCCACCCGGAGCGCGGCCGCACCCCGGGAGTCGAGGTGAGCACCGGCCCGCTGGGGCAGGGGTTCGGCAATGCCGTCGGCATGGCCTGCGCCGAGGCGCGGCTTGCCGCCCGTTACAACCGGCCCGGTTTCGGGATCATCGGCCACTTCACCTACGTGATCGCCTCGGACGGCGACCTGATGGAGGGGGTCGCCTCGGAGGCGGCCTCGCTCGCCGGTCACCTGCGTCTCTCAAGGCTCGTCTGTCTCTACGACGACAACCGCACCTCCCTCTCAGCCTCGACCGAGCTCTGCTTCACGGAGGACCGCGCCGCCAGATTCGCGGCCTACGGCTGGCAGGTGCAGACGGTCGACGACGGCAACGACCTGGAGGCGATCGGGCGTGCCCTGGAAAGCGCCAGGAGCGAGTCGCAGCGCCCCTCGCTGGTCATAGTCCGCACCCACCTCGGCTACGGATCCCCCGGCAAGCAGGACAGCTTCGAGGCGCACGGCTCGCCGCTTGGCACGGAGGAGGTGCGGCTTACCAAGGAGCGGCTGGGGTGGCCCGCGGAGCCGGCCTTCCACATCCCGGAGCAGGCGCTCGGGCATTTCCGGGAGGCCCTTTCCCGGGGGAGCGCGGCCGAAACCGCCTGGGACGCGCTTTTGAGCGGTTATGCGCGGGAGTATCCGGAGCTCGCCCTCGAATTCAGGGAGGTCATGGAGGGGGAGCTCCCCTTCGGCTGGGACCGGGCGCTTCCTGAGTTTCCCGCCGACCCGAAGGGGATCGCCACCCGGGTCGCAACGGGCAAGGCGCTGAACGCGGTGGCTCCGAAACTTCCGCAGCTTGTGGGAGGCTCGGCGGATCTCGACCCCTCGACCTATACCGCCCTCAAGGGGATGGGGGACTTCGAGAGCGCCGACTTCGCGGCCTCCGACCGGCAGGGTGCGGTCGGCGGCGAGTGGGGCCCGGGCGGCGCCAACATCCACTTCGGGGTGCGCGAGCACGCCATGGGGGCGATCGTGAACGGCCTGGCGGCACACGGCGGCACCATCCCCTTCGGCGCCACCTTCCTCACCTTCTCGGACTACCTGCGCCCCACGCTCCGCCTGGCGGCGCTCTCCGAGCTGCAGGCGATCCAGATCTTCACCCACGACAGCATCGGCCTCGGGGAAGACGGCCCCACCCATCAGCCGGTGGAGCATCTGGCCAGCCTGCGCGCCATCCCGCGCCTGGTCGTGATCCGTCCCGGCGACGCCAACGAGAGCTGCGTGGCCCTGCGGGTTGCCCTCGCCATGAGGGGGCGGCCGGTGGCGCTCGTGCTGTCGCGCCAGGCGGTGCCGACCCTGGACCGCACCCTGTACGCGGGGGCCGGGGGGGTCGCGCTCGGCGGGTATGTCCTGGCCGATGCCGAGGGGGGCCCGCCCGACCTGATCCTGATCGCGACCGGTTCGGAGCTCTCCCTGGCCGTCGAGGCGCGGCTGGCACTCGCCCGGGACCGGGTGCGGGCGCGGGTGGTCTCCCTGCCGAGCTGGGAGCTGTTCGACGAGCAGCCGCAGGAGTACCGCGACGCCGTCCTCCCCCCCGGCGTCACGGCGCGCCTGTCGATCGAGGCGGGCTCACCGCAGGGGTGGCACCGCTACGTCGGCTCCCGGGGCGCGGTCCTTGCCGTGGACGGGTTCGGCGCCTCGGCGCCCGGTGAGGTGGTGCTCAGGGAGTACGGCTTCACCGTGGCAAGGGTCCGCGAGCTCGCTCTGGGGCTCCTCGGCCGGGAGGGTGAGTGATGCGCATAGGAATCGCCGCCGATCACGGAGGCTTCGCCCTGAAAGAGCGTCTGCGCGAGGTCCTCGGCAAAGAGGGGCACGAGGTGCGCGACTTCGGCCCAGTCCGGCTCGATCCGGCCGACGACTACCCGGATTTCGTGATACCTCTTTCCCGCGCCGTCGCCCGCGG
>DATCHY010000260.1:0-8264 GCA_036508065.1 Geomonas sp.
AGGAGCCTCCCCGCGACCTCCGTTGCGCCCCCTTCCCGATGCAGGACCAGAGCCCTCAGGTAGAGCCGCCCTCCGCCGGAGGCCACCCCCTCCGGCCGCCTGTCCACCACCCCCTCGATGGTCACCGGCAGCTCCGTGGCAAACGCGGCGACCCCGTCCGCGGGGTTTAGGAACGGCGCCAGAGAGAGGCCGCCCCAGACGAAGAACAAAAGGGAAAGTGAAAGGAGGAAGGGAAGACGCCCCTTGACCAACGAGGCGGACAGCGTGGTGAGAAGCAGGGCGGCGAGGGACCAGGCGGGCGGGGTAGCGCCGCAGAAGTCCGCCGTGCAGAGCCCGGCGATCAGGAAACCAAGCGGGAGCAGCAGAGGCCTCTCCAGGATGCACCTCCCCTCGCACGGTGGCACCACAGCAAAACGGAGCGCCGGGTTTTATTCCGGCTTGCGGGAGAACTGCCGGCACCGCCCTTCCGGCGCGGCTGCGACAAGTTTAGAGCATACCAATAGAGCGCAGCTTCGCAATCGGGAACCGGCAATCAAAAGCCTCAACCAACTGAGCCACGCTCCTTCCGTGCGTAGAGACGCATTGCATGCGTCTCCTTAATCTAATTACGCTCCGAGATAGCCATTAGTCTTGGCGATTGCTACAGTGCTGAGACGCATGCAATGCGTCTCTACGGGAAGGCAAGGATATAGTATGCAGGAAAAAGGATTTTGGTTAATCTGCCGTTATCCGTTAAATTCGTCTAATCCGTGTGCTGATTTTTGTTTTAGGCTTTGATTGCCTTGTTTTTAGCCCACGGCATCCACCTCGACCATCCTGTGCATGCCGATGCTGCTGTTCACAGTTCGCTATCCTCGCGGATCCCCATAAACAGGGGCTTTAGCCGGCAAAAGGGACCCGGCGTGTGCAGCGTTGATACAATCGTCCGGTGTGGCGAGACCTCTCGACCCAGGCCCTCCAGAATAAAAAACCCCTCGGATATAAGGCGCTTACACGGCACGCCGCGCGCCATGCCAACTTGGTACGACCATTGAAGTACTAAAGGAAAACTGCAGCAAGGAGGGACGGACATGGCATACCGGGATCGTACCACGGCCGAGAGATCAAGCGCCTTTGATTACAGCATGATGGAGGTGCGCCTCAGGAAGAAAGGGGCGGCCGCCGGGACCAGGGATGAGCTGCGTGTGATGACGGTCGACAACCACTGGGATACGCTGCGCTACGTCCAGGAAAACATGGATGAATGCGTCGGCAACATCGTCAGGCTGAAACGGCTGCAGGCCCACGAGGCAACGGGGGTGAACGAAAGTGCCGCCCTGTTCCAGAGGAATCTGGAGCCGCTGGTATCCTCGCTTGCGGCAGGCAACGGTCAGGGGGTCATGGACAAGCTTTCCGCTTCACTGAAGAAAGCCCTCCTGCTCATGGTGATGGAGCGCTACCAGAGCGACCGGGAAAAGGCATGCAGGGTGCTCGGCATCTCGCGGGAAAAGCTCGAAACGGAACTGAAGCTCTGCGGAGTCGCCCGCTGAAGACCTGGCCCGCGGGTGAGTCCCGCGACGCTTATCTAGTAATACTCCTCACTGTAGGCTGGGATCTGCGCGCACCAGGCAGGCTGCCGCCTCGCCTCGGCCAAGGCAGCGGCAGCCGTGTCGATCAGGCGCTGGCGGTCCTTCGGATAACTGCCGGCCAGGTTCAGGAAGTTCGAGACGTGGTTGGAGCGCAAGATGGTGCGCTGCGGACGCATGCCAAGCAACAGAGCATGAGCTTCCTCCAGGATTTCCCCATAGCTCAGCGCCTCTATCGAGGCAAGAAAGGCGTCGTTATGACGCAGAAACATGGTGAGTAGCGAGAAATATTCCGGGGAGAGCGCGCTCACCCAGGCCGCCGTCGCCGCCGCGTGTTCGGCGCTGCGCGCCCTCCCGGCAAGCCCCAGAATCGCGGTCACCGATAGCTTTATCCCGGCATCCTGCGCCTTTTGGCAAAGCTCCAGCATCTCCGAAGGTTCATACCCCTTGTTCACCTTCCCGAGTGTCTCCGCATCCCCGCTTTCCAACCCGAAATAGAGAATCCGCAGCTTCCGCTCCCGCAATACGACCAGCTCCTCGCGGCTTTTGGTTTCGAGACTCTTCGGTGACGCATAGGCGCCCACCCGGGTTAGGGCAGGAAAACTCTGCGCCAATGCGGCGAGTATGATTTCAAGACCTTGCTGCGGGTAGACCAGGGCATCGCCGTCCGCAAGAAAAACCCTCCTGACCTGCGCCCGGTAGCGCAGAGGAATGCCGTTGATTTCAGCCAGCACCTCGTCGACGCTGCGGATGCGGAACCGTTTCATCTTGTACATGCCGCAGAAAGCGCAACTGTTATGTGAACATCCGATGGTAATCTGGAATATAAGGCTCCCCGCCTCCGAAGGTGGCCGGAACAGCGGCTGATCGTAATTGAAGTGGTCCATCATGTTTTTCTCTCCCCTCCCGCTGTTTCCCTTCTCACAGCACCATACCGGACATGGTGCCCGGCCTGCCAGTTAAAAATGTGCTGAAAGTCCCACACTGAGAAAGGGATGCCAATCAAGAGAAGGGTAAACTTGCATGATGGAAGCAGACGCAGCGATCACTAGGGGGGTTAAACTGGCTGGGTGAGATTCATCTTCAATTCGGTTCAAGGTAGGGCGCAGAGTCCGAGTCCCTGCGCCCATGGTTGCCTCTCAATGGTTGCCTCTCAATGGTTGCCTCTCAATGGGTGTCTCTCAAAGGGTGTATAGCTTCTCTTCAATTATCCTCAGTCCGGGAACCGGAGCCGGCAAGGTCCCCGCCGCTGTCCCTGGCCCCGACGCTGTCCCCGACGCTGTCCCCGACGCTGTCCCTGTCCCTGTCCCTGTCCCTGTCCCTGTCATCCTGCTCGACGGCCTGTGCGTTCAGGGTGCGTTCCATGGTGCTCAGCGTGTCCTCCAGAGTGTTGAGACCCTCGAGTGGATCCTCGGCATAACATGGCCCGGCAATGAATAAAAATATCAGCATCACAATGGTACGCATCGTCCCACCCCCGAAATTGACTTCAGGATAACATTATCACCCATTAATTCCTGTTCAATGGGTGTAAGAAAATAAATTTTAACTGCGCGCCTGCCAGACGCGGTAACCTGCTATGGCTGCGTCTGTCAGTTGTGAGAGTTTGCAGGCTGTCACAGGGTTACACTTTTGGGCAGAGTGAATCTCAGTGGGTAGAAAGATATGACACAGCGATGGCGATGATATGTTTGTGAGGCGGGTTGCTGCTTATGTTATGACTGCAGGGCGTTAGTGCAAAGCGAGTGAGGTGACAGGAAATAGAGTGTTTGATCGTTCAGAGGTATCAGATGTGCCCGCTAGACCTGCTTTAGGTGTGGCTGTTTCAGCGCAGATGGCTCCACCCTCACCCCCGCCCCTCTCCCGGAGGGCGAGGGGAGCAGAAGGCTGCGCCGATTAGGATAAACTGCGAAAAAAAGAGGGGGCGAAAAATCGCCCCCTCTTCATATCCATCATCTGTAGCTAATCTTCCATCATCTGTAGCTAATCTTCCATCATCTGTAGCGAAACTACTAAGCGAGGCGCCCAGCGTAAAGCGGAAAACGCTTCATCAGCGCGTTGACGTTGCTCTTCACCGACGCGAGCTTCGCCTCGTCCTCGACGTTTGCCAGCACATCGGCGATGAACCCGGCAACGAGCTCCATCTCCTGCTCTTTCAAGCCGTGCGTGGTCGCGGCCGGGGTCCCGATCCTGATCCCGGAGGTGATGAACGGGGAGCGCGTGTCGAACGGGATGCCGTTCTTGTTCACGGTGATCCCGGCCCGGTCCAGCGCCTCCTCGGCTACCTTCCCGGTGAGCCCGGTCTCGGTCAGGTCGACCAGCATCAGGTGGTTGTCGGTCCCGCCGGAGGTGAGCTTGAAGCCCCGCTTGATGAGTCCGGCAGCCAGCGCCTTGGCGTTTCTCACGACCTGGCCCTGGTACTCCCTGAACTCGGGGGTTAGCGCTTCCTTGAAGGCAACCGCCTTGGCCGCGATGGCATGCATGAGCGGGCCCCCCTGGATGCCGGGGAAGATGTTGGAGTTGAGCTTCTTGGCAAACTCCTCACGGCACAGGATCATGCCGCCGCGAGGGCCTCTCAGGGTCTTGTGCGTCGTGGTGGTGACGAACTCGGCGTGCGGGATCGGGCTCGGATGCAGCCCGGCCGCAACCAGTCCCGCGATGTGGGCCATGTCGACCATGACGACGGCGCCAACCTGGTCGGCGATGCGGCGAAAGGCCTCGAAGTCGATGATGCGCGGGTAGGCGCTGGCGCCCACAACGATCATCTTCGGCTTGTGCTCGTGGGCCAGGCGCTCGGCCTCCTCGTAGTCGATGGTCTGGTTTTCCTTGGTCACTCCGTACGGCACGATGTTGAAGAGCTTGCCGGAGAAGTTGACGGGGCTGCCGTGGGTGAGATGCCCGCCGTGCGCCAGGTTCATGCCGAGCACCGTGTCGCCGGGATTAAGCGCGGTGAAATAGACCGCCATGTTAGCCTGTGAGCCCGAGTGCGGCTGCACGTTGGCGTGATCGGCCCCGAAGATCTCCTTGGCGCGGTCGATGGCGAGGTTCTCCACCACGTCGACGCACTGGCAACCTCCGTAGTAGCGCTTGCCGGGATATCCTTCGGCGTACTTGTTGGTGAGGACGGACCCCTGGGCTTCGAGGACGGCCGGGGAGACGAAGTTCTCCGAGGCGATCAGTTCGAGGTTGAACTCCTGGCGCTCGGTCTCGGCCTTGATGGCCTGTGCCACGGCCGGATCGAATGTTTCCAGTACTGACATGTTGTTCTCCTGAATGTAGCGGGTTAGAAATGAAAACGGGACCGTTGCGAGTCCCGTTTTTACTTGATTTTCTTGTACCGGGCCAAAGCCGTCAGACCGCCTGGAGCTTCAGCTCGCTCTCCAGCTGAGAGATCTTGTCGAGGCGCGCCTGGTGGCGCCCCCCGGCGAACTCGGTATCCAGCCAGACCGTGACCATGGCGCGCGCGGCGGCGGCATCAATGACGCGGCCGCCGAGCACCAGGATGTTGGCGTTGTTATGCTCTTTTGCCATGGTCGCCATGAAGACGTCGGTGGCAAGTGCTGCGCGCACCCCGGGGAACTTGTTGGCCACGATGGACATCCCGATCCCGGTACCGCAGATCAGTATCCCCAGCGGAGCGGAGCCCTCGGAAACCCGGCGCGCGACCAGCTGACCAAAGTCAGGGTAGTCCACCGAGTCGCCGTTGCAGGTCCCCAGATCTTCGCAGGATTCCCCCCGGTCGAGGAGCAGCCCCTTGATCCCTTCCTTTAGTTCCAGTCCGCCGTGGTCGCTTGCTATGACTATCATGCTATACCTTCTTGAAGAGCAGCGAGGCGTTGGTGCCCCCGAAGCCGAACGAGTTGCTCATGGCGTACTCGACCTTGGCGTCCCGCGCGGTGTTCGGCACGTAGTCCAGGCCGCACTCCGGATCGGGAGTGTCGTAGTTGATGGTCGGGGGGACCACGGAGGTCTGCATCGCCATCAGGGTAAAGATCGCCTCGATGCCGCCGGACGCTCCCAGCAGATGCCCGGTCATCGACTTGGTCGAGGAGACCATCAGCTTGTCCGCGTGCGGTCCGAAGACGGAGCGGATCGCCATGGTCTCGTACAGGTCGTTGAAATGGGTCGAGGTGCCGTGGGCGTTGATGTAGTCCACCTGCTCCGGGTTCACCTTGGCCGTCGTGAGCGCCATCTTGATGCAGCGGGCAGCCCCCTCGCCGTTGGGTGCGGGGGTGGTCAGGTGGTAGGCGTCGCCGGAAAGCCCGTAGCCGACCACCTCGCCGTAGATCTTCGCGCCGCGGGCCTTGGCAGCCTCGTACTCCTCAAGCACCACGATGCCGGCGCCCTCGGAGAGCACGAAGCCGTCCCTGTCCTTGTCGAAAGGGCGGGAGGCGGCAGCCGGGTTCTCGTTGTTGGTGGAGAGCGCCTTCATGACGGAAAAGCCGCCGATCCCGAGCGGAGTCACCGTCGATTCGGTCCCGCCGGCGATCATGGCGTCGGCATCGCCGCGCTTGATCATGTGGTAGGCGTCGCCGATGGAGTTGGTGCCGGTGGCGCAGGCGGAGACGGAGGAGAGGTTCGGCCCCTTCGCCCCGTACTTGATGGAGATGTGCCCGGGAGCGAGGTTTATGATCAGCATCGGGATGAAGAAAGGGGAAATCTTCTTGTAGCCACCCTCAAGCATGGCGGAATGGTAGCGCTCGATGGCGGGAAGCCCGCCCAGGCCGGCGCCGACCAGCACACCTACCCGCTCCGCGTTCTCCTCGTTTATGACGAGACCCGAGTCCTCCATGGCATAATGGGCGGCGGCGAGCGAGTACTGGATGAAGAGATCCATCTTCTTGATCTCTTTCTTGTCGATGAAATTCTCGGCTACGAAATCCTTCACCTCGCCTGCGATTTTGACCGGCAGGTCGGAGGCATCGAAACGGGTAATCGGCCCTATGCCTGATTTCCCCGCGATCAGGGCCTCCCAGTTCTTTGCGTTTCCGCACCCAAGCGGGGAGACAACACCGACCCCCGTGACAACAACTCTTCTCATACTCTGAACTCCTTAGAATCTGATCGTTCATAGCCGCCCGCAGGCGGCATGAAAAAGGGGAAGCAGCCTCCCCCCACCCTCTAGTCTGCTAGGTGTGATCAGTGATGTAGTCTATGGCGTCCTGCACGGACTGGATTTTCTCTGCGTCCTCGTCGGAGATCTCGATTTCGAACTCCTCTTCAAGGGCCATGACCAGTTCGACGGTGTCGAGGGAATCCGCACCGAGGTCGTCCATGAAGGAGGACTCGTTGCTCACCTGCGCCTCGTCCACGCCGAGCTGTTCTGCCACTATCTCTTTAATACGTTTTTCGATCGAAGCCATCTATACACCTCCATTTGATTTGTGCCGTCAGACGATTTTGTTTGATCAAGCGTGCTAGTTTCATAGCATGAAAAAGGCAATTTGCAAAAGGTATTTTTGGCGCCCAAAGTAAAAAAGGGCGAGGTCGCTTCGCTTACATGTACATGCCGCCGTTCACCGAAAGCACGTGCCCGGTGATGTAGGTTGCCCCCCGGGAAACCAGGAAGAGCACCGCGGAGGCGACGTCGTCGGAGGCACCCAGCCTCCCCATCGGGATCTGCTCCTGGAGCGTTTCCTTGGCCTTTTCGGAGAGCTCCTGCGTCATGTCCGTCTCGATGAAGCCAGGGGCCACCGCGTTCACCGTGACGTTGCGGCGGGCGAGTTCCTTAGCCACCGACTTGGTGAGCCCGATCATCCCCGCCTTGGAGGCGCAGTAGTTGGCCTGGCCGGGGTTGCCCATCTCGCCGACCACGGACGAGACGTTGACGATCCTGCCGTAGCGCGCCTTGCTCATCACCTTGGACGCCTCGCGCATGCAGTTGAAGGCGCCCTTCAGGTTCACGTCGATGACGGCATCCCAGTCGGACTCCTTCATCCTCATCAGAAGGCCGTCCCTGGTGATCCCGGCGTTGTTCACCAGGATGTCCAGGCGACCGAAGGCCGCGACGGCCTCCTTGAAGAGCACCTCCACCTCGCCGGCCTGAGAGACGTCGACCTTTAGAGCCAGGGCCTTCCCGCCGGAGGCGGTGATCTCGTCGGCGGTGCGCTGGGCTGCCTCGACGCTGGTGGCGGTGACGACGACGGCCGCCCCCTCACCGGAGAGTTTCAGCGCGATGGCGCGGCCGATACCGCGGGATGCCCCGGTCACGACGGCTACCTGTCCAGTCAAGCTCATAGCGCTCCCCCTGTGATGGCCTTCACCCCAGCCGAGTCCTGCACGTTGAAGGTCTGGACCTCTTTATCGATCCTCTTCACCAGTCCCGCGAGCACCTTGCCGGGTCCGATCTCCACGAAGCGGGTCACCCCCGCGGCGGTCATCTGCTGCACCGAGGCGTCCCAGAGGACCGGCGAGCAGACCTGCTCCACCAGGAGCCCCTTCACCCGGGCGGCGTCGCCGTTTGGCTTGGCTTCCACGTTGGTCACCACCGGCGTGGCGAGCGCCCCTACCTGGACCGCGTCCAGGGCGCCCGAAAGCCTTTCCGCTGCGGGCCGCATCAGGGCGCAGTGAAACGGAGCGCTCACCGGCAGGAGCATGGTCTTGCGGAAGCCGCGCGCCTTGGCGATCTCGATGACGCGAGCCACGGCGCCCGTGTGTCCGGCGATCACGATCTGTCCGGGGGAGTTGTAGTTGGCGGGT
>DATCHY010000261.1:0-3649 GCA_036508065.1 Geomonas sp.
TTCAATGAGGAGCCACGCTATCGATCTCAATCCTGAACTCCACCCCGTCCCCGATGTTGCTCACCGTAAGTCTGCCGTCCATATGCTTTTCAATAATGTTTTTCGCCATGAACAACCCAACCCCCGTCCCTTTGTCCGGCCCCTTGGTGGTAAAGTATGGTTCGAAGATTTTCCCGATGATCTCTTCCGGAATGCCCCCGGCATTATCTGCGATGGCAACCACTGTCTTGTCGTCCTGGCAAAAGGTTCTGACCCTGATGGTGCGCGGCTCGTCTTTTTTGCGCTCCAGGAAAGCGTCTCGGGAATTGAGGAAGATATTGAGGAGCACCTGAGAACACTCATTGGGATACCCGTAGATGACCGGATCGCCAGCGGCATCCACTTCGAATTTTATTTGCAGGCTATTGAAGCTCTCCTCAATGAGGGAGAGAGTCTTGACGACCACATCCCTCGCCTTGAACTCTTCCCTGACCCTATTCGGTCTGAAGAAATTCATGAAGTCTTCGATGGTTTGAGACATGTGAATAATTAATTCCTTCGCTTTATCAACCTTCGCGTTCAGGTACTCCTCACTGAACCCGCCCGTTTTATACACCGCCGGCAGCTCCTGAACGATGAGGCCGACCGTGTTGAGCGGCTGGCGCCACTGGTGTGCGATGTTGCTGATCATCTCTCCCATTGCCGCCAGGCGACCCTGCTGGATGAGCAATTGGTCCCTTTTGCGAAGGGCATCCAGGGCCTGTATGCGTTCCTCGGTTTCATTCTGCCGCTCCGACTCGATTTTCTTGCGCTCCGTTATGTCCAAAAACACCCCGATCGAGCCGCGCACCTGGCCGGATTCATCGAAGAGAGGCACGGCATCTCCAAGGATGTCACGCGAGGTCCCATCATCGAAGAGAAGCGTCAGTTCGAAGTCGCGGACCTCGTTCCCCCTCGCAGCCATCTGGACCGGGAGATGCTCTGGCGCAAGCTCCTTGCCGTCTTTCGTCGTACGGTAGGGTGGGCGCTCATCCGCCGGGGCAGACATCGAGACATTCTCACCTTCCGGCACGCGCATGAATTGACGCGCCTTCCGGCTGCACGACATATGGCGGCATTCCGGGTCGTGGGCGATAAAGGTCATAGCGGGGACTGTATCCATCAATACAGCCAGCTCATCGGCGCGGGCGCGCGCCTCAGCCTCGCTATGCCTAAGTCCCTCTTCCGCCAGCCGTTGGGAGGTTATGTCGTAGCTAACTCCCACCATCCGGGACGGCTTTCCGTCGGCATCACGGAAAAGCCGCCCCTTGGCAGCCAGCCAACGGACCTCTCCGTCAGGCCGGACGATGCGAAACTCCTGGACGAAGTCGCTCCCCCGCTCCGTCACCTCATCCAGTGCGCGCTTGAACGCCGATGCATCGTCGGGATGCAGGCTCCTGGGAAAAAGCTCCGGGGGGACGTGACCGTCTCCTTTAGGAAAGCCTAGTAGCTCGAATTCCTTCTCGTTCAATTCAAAGCGATTGGAGCCTATATCCCACTCCCACATCCCCATCTGCCCACCCTCAAGGGCAAGCCGCAGTCGCTGCTCGCTTTCGCGCAGCTTCTCATCGGCCTGTTGCCGTTCTGCTGCGATCCTGGCTTGCGCCTCTGCCACCTTGGTGCGGCGTATGATCTCGGCGGCATAGGAGACGATAAACCCTTCCAGCAAGAAGACCGCCGCTGCGAGCTGATCGTCAGGGTCCCGGATGAAAAGCGTGCCGGCCGGCTCCATCCAGAAGTAATCAGCCGATAATACCGATAGGACCGTCGCCAGTAGGCCGCCCGCGAGTTGGCAGAAGAGGGCTGCTATAACTACCGCGGGATAGTAGACCAGGAAGGGGTGCCCCATTGCGAGAGATTTCAGGAACCCCACCCGCACCACGGTGGCTAAGATGACGAGTAGGATGGCAGCGAGGGAGCGCCGCAAAGCAGGTGCCGAATTCCAGGACATAAGGGCCTCCTCCATAGGATTCCCTGAGAGGTGGACAAGTATCAGTAAGACTTTATCATGGTTGCTTGCCAATTTCCCGGGAGCTTGCGAAAGCCAGGGGTAGAGTAGAGAGCAGGTCCAGGCAATTGCAGACTGGGAGCGCTCGACCCGGCGACCGTCGCCAGCTGTTCGAACTGCAAAAAAAAGGTAGCGCAAAGGGCGAAGTTGTTTTAGAACAAGGTGGGTGAGAACGGTCATCCACCCGTCTTCAATCTGGAACTCTGCGCCTGAGGACGGATGTGGCGAAAAGGAGAGATCGGTGCAAGAATCAAACGACGGGAAAAACCGGGAACTAGCCCACGATCTCCCACCGGTGCGCGGCCGCTGGCCCGGCACCTGCTTTGCCTGCTCGGAGGGGCATCCCCACGGTCTGGGCCTCCGCTTCCTCCACACCGGGGAAGGCGTAGTCTGCTTCTGCACCATCCCCCATTCCTACTGCGGATTCGACGGCATGGTGCATGGCGGGATCATCTCCACACTCATGGATGAAGCTGCTGCCTATGCCCTCTTTGCCCGCCACGGAAAACTGGGAGTGACCCGTGAGATGAACACCCGTTTCCTTAAGCCGATCCCGACGGGGGCGGAACTCCGGGTGGAGGGGCGAGTGGCGATCTTCGCGCCTCCCACCGCCGAGGTCTCGATGGCCATTTACGATGCGGCCGGTGAATGCCTGGCCGAAGGGCGAAGCTTCTGGTCCTTCCCTCGCCTGTCACGCATCGCTGCTCTGGCCGGGGTTCCGGAAGCGGTCCTTCAGAGCTTCCTGGACGATTGCCAACTGGTGAAGTAACACGGCGGCAGAGGTCCCTGAGCGCTGCCGCAGGCGGGCATTACGTCCCATATTTTTATCCGGCTGTTGAAAGTTTGGCTGCGGCTGAACGTGCCTTTCCAACAGCCTGTCATGAACACGAACAGGAGCCTCAACGATGCGCGAAACGCTGATACCACGTACCCCTTCCGCCTATGACTACCCACTCCTCATAAAGAATCTGCTTTTCTCTCCGGTGGTGAATAATCCGGACCAGGAGATCGTCTACCGTAACCTCTACCGTGGCAACTATCGGCAGTTGCGGGAACGGGTGGGGCGCCTCGCGAACCTGCTGACCGGACTCGGGGTAAAGCCCGGCCAGACGGTCGCCGTGATGGACTGGGACAGTCACCGTTATCTGGAGCTCTTCTTTGCCGTCCCGATGATAGGGGCGGTGCTGCACACCATCAACGTCCGCCTGTCGCCCGAACAGATCCTTTACACCATCGATCATGCCGAGGACGACGTGCTGCTGGTCAACAGCGAATTCCTGCCCATCCTCGAACAGATCCGGGGCAGGATCGACACGGTCCACAGCTACCTCCTCATCTCCGACGACGGCGTGCCCCGGAACAGCATGGTTCCGTTCTGCGGGGAGTACGAACAGCTCCTGGCGGCTGCCTCTCCCGAGTTCCAGTTCGCCGATTTTGACGAGAACACCCGGGCGACCACCTTCTATAGCACCGGGACCACCGGCATGCCCAAAGGGGTCTACTTCAGCCACCGCCAGCTGGTGCTCCACACCCTGGGCGTGCTGTCGGTGCTAGGTTCCGTCACCTCCCACGGCAGCTTCCGGCGGGACGATGTCTACATGCCGATGACCCCCATGTTCCATG
>DATCHY010000262.1:0-6156 GCA_036508065.1 Geomonas sp.
ACGGCCGTTTCATGCACCGCTACACCGGCCACCGGCAACCACATCACGCGCGTCACCGTGGATGGCCAGAACAAAGTCATAGATGACCCCATCACCTTAAACTATCCGTTCGGAGCCGTCACCGCCAACCATACTATCAGCGTTGCCTTTGCGGTAAACAGCTACACCGTGACCTTCATCCCTGGCAGCAACGGCACCTTGACCGGCAGCGCCGGCCAGACGGTCAACTATGGCGGCAGCACCAGCGCGGTTACCGCCCTCCCCTCCACAGGCTACCATTTGGTAAACTGGACGGGTGACATCGGTTTCGCTACGACGAATAATCCACTGACGGTGGCCAATGTCACCGCCAGCCGGACTGTAACAGCAAACTTCGCCGCCGATATGCACACGGTCACGCCTGGCACCGCAGCTAACGGCCGCCTAACCCCCGCAACGCCTCAGACCGTCAGCGACAACGGCGCAACCAGTTTTACCGTAACCCCCGACACCGGCTACCGGATTGCTTCGGTAACAGGTTGCGGCGGATTGCTCAACAGCGCCACCTACACAACGGGTTCCATAACCGCCGACTGCTCCATCTCCGCAACTTTTGCGGCAGATCCCCCGGCTACCTACGCCATTTCCGGCACTTCCCCGGATGGAAACGGGGCTATCTCCTGCCCTTCGGCAGTGACATCAGGCGGCCCAGCGACCTGCACCATCACCTTGCAACCTGGCTTTCAGCTGGCTACCCTGACTGATAACGGCACAGACAGCCTCGCCCTCGTCAGCAACAATATCTACACCATCACCAATGTTACCGGCAACCACACCGTTGCCGCCACTTTTACCGCCAACACATATACCATTGAGGAGATACTGCAAGAATACAAGTCGGTAGAGGGGAAAGTACAGCTTCCCGGTAGTGAGAAGACCCGTTGCGACATCGCACCCTTAGGCGTTGATGGCAAACCCCGGCCTGACGGAACGGTAGATGTGGCGGATCTGATAATTATGCTGCGAAAGCTGGTAGGAGTGATCAGCTGGTAACGCAATTGCCGCGAAGACCGGCTCGCGCTGGGTTGGTATCATTCCAGTGCTTCACCGTTGCTATTTGAAGAACGGACAGTACAATAATGAAAAACGATCCAACAAAATGGAGGTACCTCATGCTGAAGAACATCGTACTTTGCGCTGGCATTCTTTTACTCCTTTCAGCCTGCGCCGTCCAACACGCGAACCTCGACACCAATCCGGCCTTCTCTTCCCACCGATACACCAGCCATGATCTGGAGATTCTCTGGA
Source organism: Geomonas sp. (assembly GCA_036508065.1). Lineage (GTDB taxonomy): Bacteria > Desulfobacterota > Desulfuromonadia > Geobacterales > Geobacteraceae > Geomonas. The sequence goes on from DATCHY010000262.1 coordinate 1,288, forward strand.
AATCGGATAAAACCGCTAACGGTATCCGCATCGAAGGAACGGTCAAAAACGTACGCACCGAATTATCCTACAATTCATTGGAGTTAAGGGCTAAACTGCTCGACGAAAATGGAAAAGTCCTGGCAAGGGGAAATCACGTTTTTCTGGATCGTTTCGTCGGTTCAGAACCATTCAGTATGGACTTCCCCCTGGTACAGAGTGATAGGCTTAAAAGCATCAATTTCTCTTACTCGTACGGTACGGTGGAGGACCATTACCTAAAGGATTTCGAGTCTGCACCGTAGAAGGACGCTTAATAATGCAGCAAATACATCGCCCCCTTAACCTGTTGGTTTAGGGGGCGATGTATTGTGAACTGGGGGATGATTTGGGGCCGGCCCCGGCGCTATCTTCTTTCAACATTTTACAATTTCTTTAAAAGCCGTGCCATTTTCATTTGGGTATCTTTTTTCGATAATTCCCTAGGCGCGCTTGTGTCATATCCAAGCTCTGCCAGCGCAGTGGGACGGTTTCCGACCTCGCCAGAAGTAGGAGTCAAGCTATGGGTCCTTTTCGTATTGGCGCCGAACAAACTTTTAATAAAATCAATCATACTGTTCTCCTTGCATGTATAACAGCTGAATACTATCAGCTTTCCTGGTTGTACTGAAAATGCCCTATGCCTGCCCGGTTTGAGTCGCCTTTCGTGCAGCACCACCTGTACGGTACCGTGCTCCAGCAACTGAAGCCGGCCGGTGTTGATGTTCGCCTCTTACCTGACGCTACAATGGGGTCGTGTTGGATAGCCTCCAATGTCGTATTTAGAACACAAAAAAGCCGGGGCTTGGTATCGTGTTAGCGATATTTCGGCGACCCGGCTGTCTCGTTGAGACCCTTAGGCTTTCCGTCCTATCCTCGCGGACAGTTTAGTATTGTCGTGTATCTGTTTGATTTGTCGTCATCCCACCTTACACGCACGCGAAATTAAAGCAAGCATCAATTCCTCCGGCAAGAATCTGCAGACCGGAGATGGCGAGCGCCAGTGGTCAAAAGATGACGCCGCGGCGAAGTCACCGCTTCCGCCTCCACCCTGCCACCGGGCATTACAGCTCCACTTCGGCAGGTGCAGCGCTTCCGGCGGAAACCGCTTTTCGCGGCCGCACCCGGGTCAGAAGTTCATCCATATAATAGTAGACCACCGGCGTGATGTAGAGTGTCAACAACTGCGAAGTCAGCAACCCCCCCACAACCGCGAGCCCCAGCGGCTGCCGCGACTCCCCGCCTGCGCCCAGTCCCAGGGCTATCGGCAGGGTCCCCATCAGGGCCGCCATGGTGGTCATCATGATCGGCCTGAAACGCACGACAGCCCCTTCATAAATGGCGTCCAGCGGCCGCTTCCCTTCGGTCCGCTCGGCCTCCAGGGCGAAGTCGATCATCATGATGGCGTTCTTCTTGACGATCCCGAGCAGCATGATGATCCCGACAAAACCGTAGATGTTGAGGTCGCGGCCAAAGATCATCAGGGTGATCAGTGCCCCGAAACCGGCGGCCGGCAACCCGGACAGGATGGTGATCGGGTGGATATAGCTTTCATAGAGCACGCCGAGCACAACGTAGATGACAAAGATGGCTATGATCAGCAGCATCCATAACCCGCTGAACGACGACTTGAAGGCCTGGGCGGTACCCTGGAAACTGGTGCTGACGGACGCCGGGAGTGCTGTACCGGCGAGGTTATCAACCAGCTTCATGCCGTCTCCCAGGGCTACCCCAGGGCGCAGATTGAATGAGATGGTTACCGCCGGGAGCTGCCCCAAATGGTTAACCGCCAGCGGTCCGATGGTTTTGGTAATGGCCGCGATGGTTTCCAGAGGCACCAACTGCCCGTTTGTGGCATGGATGTAGAGCATGCTCAGTGCTGCCGGGTCTCCCTGGTAGAGCGGGTCAAGTTCGAGGATGACCTGGTACTGATTGGTCGGGGCAAAGATGGAAGAAACCTGACGCGAACCGTAGGCATAGGCGAGGGCATCCTCCACCTGAAGCACGGTGAGTCCCAGCGCCGCCACCTTGTCCCGATTGATCTCGACATGGACCTGGGGATTGCTGATCTGCAGGTCGCTGGTCACGTCCATGAGCTCCGGCAGCTTCCTAAGCTTGGCCTCGAACTCGGCAGCCACCCGGTACAGCTCATCCGTATCCTGCCCCTGCAGGGTGTACTGGTACATGCTTTTGGAGCTGGTGCCGCCGATCTGGATCGAGGGGACATTTTTCAGGAAGACGCTGATTCCCGCAACCTTGGCCAGTTTCGGGCGCAGTTCCTGGATGATCTCCTCTGTTGACAGCTTGCGTTCGTTGCGCGGTTTGAGACGCATGAAGAAACGGCCGGTATTGCTGCCACCGCCTCCCCCGATGGAGGACATGAAGCCGTCGATGTTGGGATCCTTGGCGATGATGGCAGCCACCGCTTCCTGATGCAGCTTCATCTCCGCGAAGGAAGTTCCCTGGGCCGTCTCGGTGCTGGCGTTGAGACGGCCGGTGTCTTCAGTCGGCAGGAATCCCATCGGAATCACGGTAAACAGCCAGCCGGTAACAAGCGTGAGCAGCAGTGTCACGACCAGGGTTGTGCGCCGGAAGTGCAGCACCTGCTTCAGTGAGCGCTGGTAGATCCCGAGCATACCGTCGAAGAAACGCTCCAGTGCGAGGTACAGCCGTCCATGATGTTCAGTCGCCGGCGCTTTCAGAAAGCGGCTGCAGAGCATGGGGGTCAGGGTCAGGGAAACGAAACAGGAGACCAGAATAGCCACGCTGATCGTTATGGCAAATTCGTTCAAAAGGCGCCCGAGGATGCCGCCCATGAACAGTACCGGGATAAAGACCGCCACCAGCGAGATGGTCATCGAGATGATGGTGAAGCCTATCTCCTTGGAGCCCTTGAGGGCGGCCTCCATGGCGCTGGCCCCCTTTTCCATGTGACGGACGATATTCTCCAGCATGACAATGGCGTCATCCACGACAAAGCCGACCGCCAGGGTCAGGGCCATCATGGAGAGGTTGTTGATGGAGAAGCCTAGCAGATGCATGACGGAGAAGGTGCCGACGATGGACATCGGCACCGCCAAGGCGGGGATGATGGTGGCGGACAGATTGCGCAGAAAGAGAAAGATCACCATGATGACCAGGCCGATGGTCAGACAGAGGGTGAACTTGACGTCGTGCATCGATTCGCGGATCTGGATGGAGCGGTCAAACAGCACGTTCAGCTCGACCGAGGCCGGCATCTGGCTGCGAAAGGTCGGCAGCAGCTTCTTGACGTTGTCTACGACCTCGATGGTGTTGGTTCCGGGCTGGCGTTGGACGGTCAGGACAATGGCTCGGGAGCTGTTGTACCAGCCTGCCGTCTTGGTGTCCTCAACGGTGTCGATGATCTGCCCGAGTTCACCCAGGCGGACTGGCGAGCCGTCCCGATAGGCCACCACCATCTGCCGGTAGGCGGCTGCCTTGAACATCTGCCCGTTGGCTTCGATGGTGAATGCCTGCTTTGTCCCATCCAGGGTCCCGGTCGGCAGGTTGACGTTCGCGCCTCCGATCGCCGTCGCCACTTCGTCAATGCCGATCTGGCGGGAGGCCAGCGCCTTGGGATCAAGCTGGGCCCGCACGGCGTATTTCTGCGAACCGTTCACATTTACCTGGGCCACGCCGCTGATGGTTGAGAGCCGTTGTGCGATCATGGTCTGAGCAAACTCGTCAACCGCGGAAAGCGGCAGCGTAGGGGAGCTGAGCGCCAGGTACAGGACCGGCTGATCCGCAGGGTTCACCTTGCGAAACGAGGGCGGCGTCGTCATGTTTTTCGGAAGCGAACGGCTGGCTGCCGATATGGCCGCCTGCACATCCTGGGCAGCCGCATCGATACTGCGGTCCAAGTTGAACTGGAGGGTGATCCTGGTCGTGCCGACACCGTTGGTCGAGGTCATGGAATCGACACCGGCAATGGTCGACAGCTGGTTCTCCAGCGGGGTTGCCACCGCCGCTGCCATGGTATCCGGATTGGCGCCGGGCAGGTTGGCGTTGACCTGGATGGTCGGGAAATCAACGTTGGGCAGGTCGTTCACCGGAAGCAGGCGATAGGATACCACCCCGAAAATGAAGATGGCCATCATGATAAGGGAGGTCATGATCGGCCTGCGTATGAAGATATCCGCGATATTCATTATTTGGGACCCACGGCCGGCTGCCTGTCTTTAGTGGCAACCGTGGCACCCGGGGTCAGGCGGAGCTGGCCGTCCACCACCACGGTCTCACCCGGCGCGAGCCCCTTCTCGACAACCGTATCCTCGCCCGCCGCAGCACTGGGCGTTACCTGGCGCATCTCCACCTTCTTGTCAGACTTCACCACATAGACGAACTGCCCCTGCTGGCTGGTCTGGATGGCAACGGTCGGGACAACCACGGCATTTTTCCGTTGCCCAAGCGTCATGACCACATCGGTAAACTGGCCCGGCCAGAGCTTTTTGGATTTGTTGGCAAAAGCCCCCTTGAGCTTGATGGTACCGGTTGCAGCGTTCACCGAATTATCCAGGAAACTGATGGTGCCGATCTCGGTGCTCCCCGGTTCGTTGGGGATAACCGCCTCGATCTTCAGCTCATTGCCGGCCATGGCCCTCTTGACCTCGGCCAGCAGTTTTTCCGGAATGGAAAAGGTGGCGTTGATCGGACTCACCTGGTTGATGGTGACGATCGGCAGATCGTTTGCCTTCACGAGGTTTCCCGGGTGCAGAGCCAGGGTGCCGGTCCGGCCGGAGATCGGCGAACGGATGGAGCAGTAGCCGAGCTGGATCCGGGCGCTTTTGACGGCCCCACGGTCAGCGGCCACGTTAGCGGCAAATGATTCGG
>DATCHY010000263.1:0-5628 GCA_036508065.1 Geomonas sp.
GCCCGCCCCCATCAAGGGGGCGGGCCTGGTAATACCCAATTATCGCAGGTAATTCTCTCGAAAATGGCTATTATTGCCCATCACCCGGAATTGTAAAATCAGCCCAAGGGCCGTTCGTGCTTCTCCTGCAGTTGCTCCAAAACGCGTGCACTCATTGGGTTCAATAACGTGTTTATCATGGCCGAAAGTGATATGGGTAATTTATGAACAGGCAGTAGCTTTCTTTTTGTTGGTGTGCATAAACCATCGATTTTGAACAGAACGGGTGACTTCTCCCACAGATTTTACAATTTAGGGGGATGGGCATTAATAGCCAAATACACGGCTGTCAATAAATGCCCATTGGCTTCCGAAGACGAGGCGGAGACCGTCACGCAAACGGGTACTGCTGAGCAAGATGTTGGCTTCGCCCAATTGAGATTGGACCCTGGGCGTGCGAGTTTGGACAGCATTTTCCAGGAACTCGCCAAACTCAAGCGGACTCGGGCACTGGGACTGCCTGCTGCGGAACTTTCAGCATTGCCGTGGGAAAACTCCTCGATCTCCTGGAAGAACAGCTTCCGCTTGTTTGCTACGGCTCTTGCCGGCATGTCGGGCGGGATTGTCCCGGCTTTTTGGGTGAACTATTTGAGCGCTTGGGCCAGCACCTCGCGAACGTCCTCCACGAAAGCGAACTCCAGCTCCTGTTTCACGTTTTCCGGGATGTCGTCAAGGTCCTTCTGGTTCTTGGCGGGCGCCAGCACCTTCTTGACCCCTGCGCGCCGGGCGGCGAGCACCTTCTCCTTGAGGCCGCCGATGGCTAGCACCCGGCCGGTCAGGCTCATCTCGCCGGTCATGGCGACGTCCCGGCGCGCGGGGCGCCCTGTGAAGAGCGAGACGATGGTGGTCGCCATGGTGACCCCGGCCGAAGGCCCATCCTTCGGGATGCTCCCGGCAGGTACGTGGATATGGATGGTCGTGTTTTCGAAATCCTTCTGCTTTATGCCAAGCTCGACGCAATTCGCCTGAACGAAGGAGAGGGCGGCCCTGGCGGACTCCTTCATCACCTCACCCAGGGAGCCGGTAAGGATCAGATCCTCCTTCCCCTTCATCTTGGTCGCCTCGACGAAGATGATGTCGCCTCCGCTCTCGGTCCAGGCCAGTCCCGTTGCGACCCCGACCCTGTCCTTCTCGGAGGCCACCTCGTCGAAGTACTTGGGCGCGCCGAGCAGTTGCGCGACCGTCTCCGAGGTGATCAGCTGGCGCGCGGGCTTGCCCTGAGCGACCTCCTTGGCGATCTTTCGGCAGACCGAGGCGATGCTGCGTTGCAGGTTCCTTACCCCCGCCTCGCGCGTGTAGTCGTGGATGATCCGGTAGATCGCTTCGTTGTTGAAGGCGGGAGGCATCGACGAGAGGCCGTTCTCTTCGATCTCCCGACCCACGAGGTAGGTCTGGGCAATGTTCAGCTTCTCCTCGTCCGTGTACCCCGATAGGGTGATCACCTCCATCCTGTCCCTGAGTGGCGGCGGGATCGGGCCGAGCTGGTTCGCCGTTGTGATGAACATTACGTTGCTGAGATCGAACGGCACGTCAAGGTAGTGGTCCGTGAAGGAGAAGTTCTGCTCCGGGTCGAGCACCTCAAGGAGCGCGCTCGCCGGGTCACCGCGGAAATCGGCACCGATCTTGTCCACCTCGTCCAGCATGAAGACCGGGTTGTTGGAGCCCGCCCGGTTGATCTCCTGGATGATGCGCCCCGGAAGGGCGCCTATGTAGGTTCGCCGGTGCCCCCTGATCTCCGCCTCGTCCCGCATGCCGCCCAGCGAGATCCTGATGAACTTGCGGCCCAGGGTCCGGGCGATCGACTTGCCGAGGCTCGTCTTGCCGACGCCGGGGGGACCGACGAAGCAGAGGATCGGTCCCTTCATCTTCTCCTTGAGGCTCCTTACGGCGAGGTATTCGAGGATCCTCTCCTTCACCTTCTTCAGGTCGTAGTGGTCCTCGTTCAGGACCTTCTCGGCCTGGTTGATGTCCTTGTTGTCGGGAGTGCTCACCTGCCAGGGAATCGCGGCCAGGTAGTCGAGGTAGGTGCGGGAGACCGTGTACTCGGGAGAGGAGGGATTGATCCGCTCCAGCCTTTTCAGCTCCTTCTCCGCGATCTTGTGCACCTCCTCCGGCATATTGGCCTTTTCCACCTTGATGCGCAGGTCATTGGTCTCGCTCTGCCGGGTATCGTCCTCGCCGAGTTCCTCCTGGATCTGCTTCATCTGCTCGCGCAGCAGGAACTCCTTCTGGCTCTTGCCGACCTTCTTGGTCACCTCCGCCTGCACCTCTCCCTTGATCTGCAGACGCTGCACCTCGTTGGTCAGGTGCATGTAGACCTTCTTCAGCCGCTCCAGCGGGTCTATGGTTTCCAGGAGTTTCTGCAGCTCATCGATGGGGAGATCCAAATAGAGGGCGACCAAGTCCGAGAGGCGGGCCGGGTTGTCGATGAAATCGATCATCTTCATGACGTCGTCTGGAAGCGGCCTGCCGTAGGAAAGCGCGATCTTCAAAAGTGCGTTCAAGCTGCCGACCAGCGCCTCGGAGACCATCGACTTCTCGGCGAACTCGCGGACCGGTTCCAGCCGGGAAAGCGCCACCGGCGTCTGCTGCACGATGGCGAGCACCCTGACCCGGATTACCCCTTCCAGGACGACCTTGACCCCACCCTGGGGGAGCTTGCTGATCTGCATCACCTTGCAGAGCGTCCCGATCTCGTGCAGGGCCGAGAAGAGCTCACCGGCCGGCTCCTGCTTCAGCTTCACGAGCGCCACCAGGTTGTTGAATAGGACCGCCTCCTCGAAGGGGGCCATCTCCTCCTGCTTCAGAAAGATGTTGAAGACCATGTAGGGAAAGGCGATGATTTCCCTCAAGGGGTAGAGCGGGACGATTTCCGGCATGTTTATCGTGATGTTCTCTGTCATGGGGGCGCCTATCGTGGGGCAGGGCTAAAGGTAACCAGACTAAAGATTACGTTAGAAGCGCCGCCTGTCAACCGGGAGCCGCCTTTTTTCAGACCGACTCCCACGCCTCGTACAAACCGCCAATCTCGTCCGTGAGTGCCCCGTGCCTTTCACCGGCCACGCGGGCCGCCTCGATATCCCTGAAAAACTCCGGGCCGGCCATGGCGCTCTCGAGCTCAGCCAGTTCCCCCTCCCTGGCAGCTATCCGCGTCTCCAGCTCCGCGAGCTGACGCTCCCGAGCGCGCTCCTCCTTCTGGCGCAGCTTGTCCTCCTCGCGCTGGCGCTGCCGGTCCTCCTTGGAGCTCGGTTCCGCGGTTTCCAACGAGCGTGTCTCCGGGCCTTGGGAGCGGGAATCACTGGAGCCGGGAGCCGCGTTTCTGAGGTTTCCCTTGCCGGCCGCCGCCCCCCCAATTCCGGATTCCCGAGCCGCGGTCTTCTCCAGGTAGTACTCATAGTCGCCATGGAAGCTCTCCAGCTTGCCGCCCCCCACCTCGACGACGCGGGTGGCCAGGCCGTCGATGAAGTGGCGGTCGTGCGAGACGAAGACGACGGTGCCGGGGAAGTTCCTGAGCGCCTCCAGGAGCACTTCCTTGCTGAACAGGTCCAGGTGGTTGGTCGGTTCGTCCATCAGGAGCAGGTTCGAGGCGCGCAGCAGGATCTTAGCGAGCGCCAGGCGGTTTCTCTCCCCCCCGGAGAGGACCGACACCTTCTTCTGGATGTCGTCTCCGGAGAACAGGAAGGCGCCCAGGATGTCGCGCAGCTGCGGCACCATGTCGAAGGGTGCGTCGGCCAGGAGCTCATCGTAGGCGCTCTGGTTTCCGTCCAGCTCCTGGGCCTGGTCCTGGGCGAAGTAGTCGAAAATCACGTTGTGGCCCAGGGCCACCGTGCCGGCCGTGACGCCGCCGCCGGCAAGGATACGCATCAGGGTCGATTTCCCGGCGCCGTTGTGGCCGACCAGGGCGATCCGCTCTCCGCTTTCGACGCTGAAGTCGATGCCGTCCAAAACCACATTGGCGCCGTACGCCATGCTCACCCCGGTGAGTTCGATGACGGTCTTGCCGCTCTTTGGAGGGGTGGGAAAACTGAAGCGGATCCGCTTCCTGTCGGGAGGGATGACGATGCGCTCGATCTTCTCCAGCTGTTTGATGCGCGACTGCACCAGTGGCGCCTTGTCCGTCTTGTAGCGGAAGCGGGAGATGAAATCCTCGATCTTTTCGATCTCCTCGTCCTGGCGCCGTTTGGCGTCCCGTAGCGCCGACACCCGCTCATCCCGCAGGATCAGGTAGCGGCTGTAGTTGCAGTGGTAATCCGAGATGGCGTGATTCCAGACCTCGGCGATCCGCGAGCAGACCTGGTCCAGGAAGAAGCGGTCGTGGGAGACCAGCATGACGGAGTACGGGTAGCCCTGCAGGTACCCCTCCAGCCAGTTGCGCGCCTCGATGTCGAGGTGGTTGGTCGGTTCATCAAGCAGCAGCACGTTCGGCTTCTTCAGCAGGAGCTTGGCAAGGGCGATGCGCATCTGCCAGCCGCCCGAGAACTCGCCGCACTCCTTGTCCCAGTCGGCCGGCGCAAAGCCGAGGCCCGAGAGGACGTTACCGACCTCGCTCTCCATGGCGTAGCCCCCTTTCAGGCGGAACTCCTCCTGAAGATGGCCGAAGCGGTCCAGGAGCTGCTCGTGGCCGGGCGCGTCATGCGGCTCCCGCTCGAGGCGGGCCGTCAACTCTGCGATCTCCCGCTCGATCTCCTGCAGCTCGTCCAGGGCCGTCATCACCTCCGCGAAGAGCGGCTGCCCCTTGGCGACGATGCCGTCCTGGGGGAGATAACCGACCGTGCCGCCGCGGGCGATCTGGATCTCTCCGCTGGAGCTTTCCACCTCGCCTGAGATGATGCGCATCAGGGTCGATTTCCCTGCACCGTTTTCCCCGACGAGGCCGACACGCTCCCCTTTTTTCAGGTGCCAGTTAAGTTCAGTGAAGAGCGGCTTTCCCGCGAAGTCCTTGGAGAGTTTTTTCAGGTGCAGCATCTGGAGGTTTTCCTTCTCATGTTAGTCAGGTGGTTCTGGTTGCAGTCACAGGGCGCAGCGCCGATGCAAATCAAGAGTACATTGTAGGGGGAGAACCGCGGATTTGTCAATTTATCCCGGAGGCTGATGCGGTGGCGTCAGCGCTTATTCCCCTTACCTGACAGGTAGTCGGCGAGAATGGTACGGCTGTGCTCGTCGTCGTGGCAGTAGGCGCAGAGGTTCTCCCAGTTGCTTCCGTCCGGCGGGTTGTAGTTGTGGTTACCGTCCCTGTGGTGCACGGTCAAGAGGTGCAGGTTGGCAAGCTCGAATTCCCTGCCGCACTTGCCGCAGATCCAGCCGTGCAGCTTTAGGGAGCGCTCCCGGTAGTTGTCGGGCCGCGCCTGCTCGCCCCTCATCTTTCGGACAATCTCGTCGATCTCCTCGGCGCTTTTGGGGGGCACGCTCTTCGGACCGCGTGGGCGAAATGATGGGGACATCCGGTTCTCCTTGTGCCGGCTTCCTGCTGTCAGGTGCCGAGCGGTTTGATGGCTCTTTGGCCGTTTAGATGTTTCCCTTGAGTCCGATCGCTTCGGCCTCGTTGCGCATCCCGTCGATGGTGTAGAGGGTCTTCTCAAGTTTGGTGAT
>DATCHY010000264.1:0-14983 GCA_036508065.1 Geomonas sp.
AGACCGGGGACGAGCCGCACTCCTCGATGATCTCGATCAGATCCTCGATCCAGATGAATTCGCTGTAGCGGACCTGGACCGTCATGATGGAGCGCTGGTTGTGGGCGCCGTAGCTGGAAAGCTCGCGGCTGCAGGGGCAGAGCGAGGTGACCGGGACCTTGATGCCGAGCACGAAATCGAATTGGTCCGAAAGCGAGGCGCTGAAGGTGCAGGTGTATTCCATCAGGCTTTTGGCGCGGGAGACCGGCGCCTCCTTCTCGATGAAATAGGGGAACTCCATCTCCAGATGGGCGCTGGAGGCACCCAGCTTTTCCTTCATCATGGCGAGGATGGTCTCCATCTTGTCGAGTGCGATCTCCTCCCGGTAGCGGTTCAGGATCTCCACGAAACGGCTCATGTGGGTCCCCTTGAAGTGGTGCGGGAGATCGACGTACATGTTGATCCGCGCCACCGTGCTCTGGAAGGACCGGTTCTTGTCCATCACCACGATGGGATAGGAGATGTCCTTCACCCCGACCTTGCCGATCGGGATGTTCCGGGTGTCGCGGGTGAGCTGCACGTCGGAGAGCGGGGACCGCGGGGAGGAGGGCCGGGGCCGGGGCTCGGGACCCGGGGAGCCGGCTGCGTCTTTTTCTTTTGCCTTATCTTTCACCATGCGGTTCACCTTTCGCCTTTCTCATTTCACGTAACGGACCGGATCGGCCATTCCCGCCTCTGCGAACCCCTTCAGGCGCAGCCGGCAGGAGTCGCACAGCCCGCAGGCGGCACCGTCTCCGGCAGGATCGTAGCAGGAGTGGGTGAGAGCGTAGTCGACGCCGAGGGAGAGCCCCTTCCTGATGATATCCGCCTTGGTGAGGTCGATGAGCGGCGTGTGTATCTTCATCCTGCCGCTCCCCTCGACCCCCGCCTTGGTGGCAAGGTTCGCCATGGTCTCGAAGGACTGGATGAACTCCGGCCTGCAGTCGGGGTAGCCGGAGTAGTCCAGGGCGTTCACCCCGATGAAGATGTCGAAGGAGCCGAGGACCTCGGCCCAGCCAAGCGCGAAGGAGAGGAAGATGGTGTTGCGGGCCGGGACGTAGGTGACCGGAATCTCGTTCTCCTGTACCCCGTCCTTGGGAACCGCCAGATCGGAGGTGAGAGCGCTCCCTCCCATCTTTCTCAGGTCGAACTCGACCAGCAGGTGGTCCAGCGCACCCATCGGCCGCGCGTTCCGTTTGGCGACTTCCAGCTCCTGCTGGTGCCGCTGGCCGTAGCTGAAGCTGATGGCGTAGGGCGCGTACCCCTGTTCCCGGGCAATCGCCAGGCAGGTAGTGGAATCCAGCCCGCCGCTGTACAGGATAACCGCTTTTTTCTGCATCTTTCTTACCTCGCTGTCGTCTATCAAAACCGGGAAAACCTCACTTTCGCCTTCGGCCGAAGCATCTAAAGCAAAAGCAACGGCGCCTCACGCAAAGCCGCAAAGACGCAAAGAACTTCTAATCATGAAATCTGTTTTTGCACAAGATTCGCCCCTACCGGATTCCGCCTCAAAAAAACAGGCCGCCCCGATGATCCGGTGCGGCCTGGAAGGCTACTCTACGAAGCTCTTCAGCTTCTTCGCCCGGCTCGGGTGGCGCAGTTTCCTGAGCGCCTTCGCCTCGATCTGCCGGATGCGTTCCCGGGTCACCTCGAAGTCCTGACCCACCTCTTCCAGGGTGTGGTCGCTCTTCTCGCCGATCCCGAAGCGCATCCTGAGCACCTTCTCCTCACGCGGGGTGAGGGTGGAGAGCACCCGGGAGGTCTGCTCGGAGAGGTTCGCCTTGATGACCGCCTCGAGGGGGGAAACCACTCCCTTGTCCTCGATGAAGTCGCCCAGATGGGAATCCTCCTCCTCGCCGATCGGCGTCTCCAGGGAAATCGGCTCCTTGGCGATCTTCAGGACCTTCCTGACCTTGTCGAGCGGGAGCGCCATCCGCTCGGCGATCTCCTCGGGGGAAGGCTCGCGGCCGATCTCCTGGACCAGCTGGCGGCTGGTCCTGATCAGCTTGTTGATGGTCTCTATCATGTGGACCGGGATCCTGATGGTCCGAGCCTGGTCCGCAATGGCGCGGGTGATCGCCTGACGGATCCACCAGGTGGCGTAGGTGGAGAATTTGTAGCCGCGCTGGTATTCGAACTTGTCCACCGCCTTCATGAGCCCGATGTTCCCTTCCTGGATCAGGTCGAGAAACTGCAGACCGCGGTTGGTGTACTTCTTGGCGATGGAGACCACCAGGCGGAGGTTCGCTTCCACTAGCTCGCTCTTCGCCAGTTTCGCCTTCCTCTCCCCCTGACTGATGGCGGTCAGCGCGTTGGCGAGCTCGCTCGCCTTGAACCCCGACTCCTGCTCGATCTTGTGGAGCTTCTTCTCGGCGGCGCGATAGCGCTTCTCCAGCTTCTGCGCCTCCTCCTGGCCGAGGCTCAGCGTGCTCAGGTATTGAGCCTCGGAGGCGTCGTGCAGCCCGTCGAAGGCCGAGAGGAAGGGGTCCTTTTCGGTTTCGGTCTCCTTCTCAAGATCGGTGATCTCCAGCATCACCAGGTCGACCTTGCCGGAGAGCTCCTTCAGCCTCTGGGCGATTTTCTCGATGTGCCGATCCTTGAGTCTCAGCGATTTCAGGAGGTCCGCCATCTTCACCTTCAACTCGGCGTGCTCTTCCTGCAGGCGCTCGCGCTCCGGCGCGGCCATGGTCCCGGGCTCAAGGGCGAGCTGGATCTCCTCCATGCGCCCGTCGTACTCCTTGATCTCGTCGATGATGGCCAGGACCTTCATGGCCTGGAGGTCTTCCTCACCCTCCTCAAGCACCTCTTCCTCGACGTCCTTGCTGATTTCGATCGCCCCGATCTGCTGCTTCCTGAGACGCTCGCCGAGGGAGACAACCTCCTTCACGGTGATCGGGGTGTTCAGGATGACGCTGGCGACGTCGCGCTCGCCGACCTCGATCCGCTTGGCGATTTCCACCTCGCCTTCGCGGGTCAGAAGCGACACGGAACCCATCTCGCGCAGGTACATGCGGACCGGGTCGCTGGTGCGCCCGAGGGTGCCGGGCTCGAACTCGACTTCTTCCTGCTCACCTTCGTGTTCTTCGTCTTCCTCGTGGTCCATCTTGATCTTCGGGATCTTCACCTTTTGGGCGGAGTCCACGATCTCGATGTCCATATCTCCGAACATGCTCATCACGTCGTCTATCTGGTCAGACGAGACGATATCGGGAGGCAGGAGGTCGTTCACCTCTTCATAGGTGAGAAACCCCTTTTCCTTGCCGAGGTCGATGAGATGCTTCACTTCGTCCATGCTTTTTTTTGCCATTTACCCACACTCCGCGACTGCTCTGCCTACTATGATAATTTCGATTTTTTATTACGCAACGTCTCAAGTTCCAAAAGGATCTCCCGGTACCTCGGAGAATCCGGGTCAAGCTGCGCCAATTCCCGCGCCAGCGTCTTGCCTCCTCCTTTCAGCGCCCCGCGCTCCAGGGTCTGGCGGCACTGCTCAAACGCCTTGATGGCGTTCATGTCCTCCAGATGTGCATCCTCCACAAACAGCGAGGAGAGCCGCGCCCGTTCCTCGGCGGACTCCAACTGCTCCAGGATCGACGCGAGGTCAACCCCCCCCTCACCCGACTGCGCCAGGATCGCCTGGGCGACGCCCAGATGCCCGGCACTGAATAAGGTATCGGCACCGTGGTCGCGAACCTTAGCGACAACTTCCGGAAATTTCACCATGAGCGTGAGCAGGACCTCCTCCGTGCCCGCACTCGCGCGCGCAGGCTTGGGCAGGGACTTCGGTTGCGGCTTGCCAACCGGCGCGCTTCCCACCTTGTTCCGGAGCATCCCCTGGTCGATGCCGACCGCCCGGCAGATCTCCTTCTCGTAGAGCGACCGCTCCATCGGGTCGGTGATCTTCAAAAGCCTGGGGGCCACCTCGTTCACGAAGGCGACCTTCCCCTCCACGCCGCGGGTGTCGTGACTTTGGATCAGGCCACGATAGAAGAACTCGAAGATCGGCTGAGCGCTCTCCAGAAGGGGCGCGAACGCTGCGGCACCCTCGCGCCTGATGAAGGTGTCCGGATCGTCCCCGGACGGCACCTCGACCACCCGCGCCGGGAACCCTTCCTCGAGGAAGAGCTCCATCGATCTCACCGTCGCCTTGCGGCCGGCGTCGTCGCCGTCAAAGAGCATGTACACCTTTTCCGCGTAGCGCCGCAGCAGCTTCAGGTGCGGCGGGGTGAGCGCCGTGCCGCAGGTGGCGACCACGTTGGTGTGCCCGGCACGGTAGAGCGCCAGGTGATCGAAGTAACCCTCGACGATGATGGCGCTTCCCTGTTCCCGCATCCCCTTCTTGGCGAGGTCCAGACCGAAGAGCACCTCGCTCTTGTGGTAGATGGGCGACTCCGGGGAGTTGATGTACTTCGGGAGCGAGTCGTCCATCACCCTGCCGCCAAAACCGATGGCACGGCCGTGCAGGTCGGAGATGGTGAACAGCAGGCGGTTGCGGAAGGTGTCGTAATAGCTGTCACCTTCTTTTTTTCCGCCAGCTTCCCTTTTCCTCAAAAGACCGAGCTTTTCGGCCTGTTCCGGAGCCACGCCCTTTCGGCTCAGGTGCTTGGCCAGGTTGTCCCAACCCGCCGGGGCGAAGCCCATCCGGTAGATGGCGGCCGTTGGCTGGTCCACCCCGCGCCGCTCCAGATAGCTTCTGCCGGCCGCACCGGCCTCGTCCGTTTCCAGTACGCGGCGGTAAAACTGGGCGGCAAGTTCGTTGATGCTGTAGAGCTGTTCCTGCTCGTCCACCTTGCGCTTCTCGTCGCGTGTGAGCGGCCGCTCCGGGATATCGACGCCGACCCGCTTGGCGAGGAACTTCACCGCGGTAGGAAAATTCATCCCCTCCATGCGCATGACGAAGGTGACCACGTTGCCGCCGGCGCCGCAGCCGAAGCAGTGGAAGATGCCGCGCGCCGGGTTCACGTTGAACGACGGGCTCTTTTCGCCGTGGAACGGGCAGAGGCCCTGGTAGTTGGCCCCGGATTTCCTGAGGCTCATGTAGTCGGAGATGACCTCGAGGATGGGGGCCCTCTCGCGCACCTCCCTAACCTTCTCGTCCGGTATCATCGACACGTCTTATTCCTTATTTCCTGCGCGCTCCTGTCGGAGGCGGTTCCCTTCGTGTGGCCCCTTCCCATCCGGAAGCGATGCTCCCGCCGGTCGCCACGAAAGCCTGTGCGGTCTTCGAGCCGGAGATGAACCCCTTCAACTTGTCCGGCACCGGTTTGGTGGTCCCGAGATAGAGGATCATGCAGAGGACGAAGCCCCCCTCGAGAAAGCCGAACACGATGCCGCCGATCCGGTTAATTCCTCCCAGCAGCATGATCTTGAAGATGACGGTGAGCAGATGGCCGAGGAGATAGAAGAGGATGCCGAAAAGCGCGAAGATGAGGAAAAAGGAAAGCGGCTGTGCGACATGCGGCGGAAGATTGATGAATGCTCTTATTCCCTGGCTGAAAAAGGAATAGTACCTGAAGGCGGCCCAGCCGCCGAGAACAAGGCCAAGCAGAGAGCAAGCTTCCCGCACCAGTCCCTTGGAGAAACCCTTTACGACAAAAAAGATAAGTACTACCCAGATAAAGATATCGAGAATCATGCAAGCACCTGGAAGCAGCTACAAAGTAAAAGAAGGGGCAATCGCTAGATTCGCCCCCACTCATTTAACCAAGAACCCGCAACCACCCCCGGGAGATCGTCCCGGGGGCGATATTTACGCGAGTTTTTCCTTTACAACTTCGCTCACCAGCTTGCCATCTGCGCGGCCGGAGACGGACGGTTGCAGGGCCTTCATGACCTTGCCCAGATCCTTTCCGCTAGAGGCGGAAGTCTCCGAGATTGCCTGGTCCACGAGGGACTCCAGCTCTTCCCGTGTCAGCTGCTGGGGGAGGAATTCCAGAAGGAGCGCGAGCTCCGCCTCCTCTTTATCCACCAACTCTTGCCTGCCTGCTTCCTTAAAGAGCCTGATGGATTCCCGGCGCTGCTTGCAGAGGGTGACGATGGTTTCGGTGATCTCCGGATCGGTCAGTTCGCGCCTGAGTTCGATGTCCCGGTTTTTAACCGAAGAGATGACACCGCGGATGGTGGTGAGCCGCAGTGCGTCGCGGCTCTTCATGGCTTTTTTCATCTCCGCTGTCAGTCTCTCACGCAGTTGCATACGTCCCTCTTAGTCAACCATCTTACGCTGTTTCTTCAGGGCGCGCTTGCGCGCCGCAATAGCCTTTTTCTTCTTCTTGATACTCGGCTTTTCGTAGTGCTCTCTCTTACGCACCTCAGACAGTATCCCAGCTTTCTCGCACTGCTTCTTGAACTTTTTCAGTGCAAGCTCAAACGGTTCAGCTTCTTTTACTTTTACTCCCGGCATTCATATTCCCCCCCTCTCTTATCTAGATTTACAAACTTTGTGGGTAGATCGCGCCGGCAGACATTATTCAAGGAAAGAGCAATATATCATGAATAGGTCAATTGTCAAGGAATTTCTGGGTTTGGCAGCTTCAGACGGCCCGCGATTCCTTCTCGGCGATCCCCGAGATGCCGAAGCGGCGGCGCAGTTCGCTATAGACCTCTTCCGGGTCGATATCGTAGAAACCGAGCAGGACCAGGTTGTGGAAGATGAGGTCCGCCGTCTCGTAGACGATCTCCTCGCGCTTCCCCCCCTTGCCGGCGATGACGACCTCGGTCGCCTCCTCCCCGATCTTCTTCAGGATCTTGTCGATCCCCTTCGCCATGAGGCTTGCGGTGTAGGAGGATTCGCTCGGGTTCGCCTTGCGCTCCTGGATGACGCGGTACACCGCGGCCAGGATATCGTCGTTTGCTTTTTCCATCATTTGCTCCTGTCACGGGAAAGTGTCGAAGATTACAGCCGAACCGGAACGCCTCTTTCGCGGAGGTACTGCTTCGCCTCCTCGATGGTGTGTTCGCGGTAGTGGAAAATGGAGGCAGCGAGACAGGCGCTGGCGCCGGCCTTGGTGAAGCCGTCGTAGAGATGGGACAGCCCGCCGACGCCGCCCGAGGCGATGACCGGGATGCTGACCGCGTCGACCACGGCGCGGGTGAGCGGCAGGTCGTAGCCGTCCTTGGTGCCGTCGCGGTCCATGCTGGTGAGCAGGATCTCGCCGGCGCCCATGCTCTCCATCCGGTGCGCCCACTCGATGACGTCGATCCCGGTCGGGTTCCTGCCGCCGTGGGTGTAGACCTCCCAGCCGCCGCCGGCCCTGCTGCGCGCGTCGATGGCGACCACCGTGCACTGGGAACCGAATTTCTCGGCCGCCTCGCTGACGAACTCCGGGCGGCTCACGGCCGCCGTGTTGATGGAGACCTTGTCGGCGCCGGCGTTCAGAAGCCGCCTGATATCCTCCACCACCCTGACGCCACCGCCGACGGTAAGCGGCATGAAGACCCGCTCGGCGGTGCGGCGCACCACGTCGATGATGATGTCCCGGTCATCCGAGGACGCCGTGATGTCGAGGAAGGTGAGTTCGTCCGCACCCTGGCTGTCGTAAAGCTCGGCAATCTCGACCGGATCGCCGGCATCGCGCAACCCGAGGAACTGGACACCTTTCACTACCCGCCCCCCCTTCACGTCGAGGCAGGGAATTATTCTTTTGGTCAGCATCTGAACTCCAGATTAAGATTAAGATAAAGATTAAGATGAAGGCTGAGACCGGGTTACTTGGGGTGTTAGATTAAGTCTATCCTCAATCTTAATCTCAATCTTAACCCTGTCTCTTAGTCATAGCGATCGCTTCGGCGAGCTTGATGGCACCGCTGTAGATCGCCTTCCCGGTTATGACGCCGGTGACGCCCGAGGACTCGATCGCCATCAGGTTCTCGATGTCCTTGAGCGACGACAGCCCCCCCGAGGCGATGACCGGAATGCTGATCGACTCGGCCAGCGCCTTGGTCGCCTGGATGTTCGGCCCCTGCATCATGCCGTCGCGGCTGATGTCCGTGTAGATGATGGCAGAGACGCCGTACCCCTCTAACTTCCTGGCCAGGTCGGTCGCCGTGACCCCGGTCACCTCGGCCCACCCCTGGACCGCTACCATGCCGTCCTTCGCGTCGATGCCGACCACGATCCGTCCCGGGAAAAGCGCGCAGGCCTCCTTGACGAATTCCGGGTTCCTCTGGGCCGCGGTGCCGATGATCACCCGGCCGATGCCGAGCGAGAGGTACGCCTCGACCGTCGCGATGTCCCTGATCCCGCCGCCGAGCTGGGTCGGGATGGTGACGGCCTTGACGATCGCCTCGATTGCCCCCCGGTTCTTAGGCTCGCCGGCGAAGGCTCCGTCCAGATCGACGATATGGAGGATCTCGCCGCCCTGCCGCTGCCACTCCGCTCCCTGTGCCGCGGGGTCGTCGTTGAAAACCGTGTCCTTCTCCATGAGGCCCTGCTCGAGACGGACGCAGCAGCCACCCTTCAGATCAATCGCTGGAATGACAATCATTTCGACTCCGGAAGCTATGCGAATTATGGCGCCCGGTACGAGCGCCGTTTGGTTGGTTTATGCCAGCTGGCTTTCATTGCGTCGGCGCGGAGGGTCGATGCCAAGCATCATTTCATCAGCGCGAAGTTCCTGAGCATCGCCAAGCCCTTGTCCTGCGACTTCTCCGGGTGGAACTGGGTCGCCACGACGTTGTCGCGCCAGATCGCAGAGCAGAATTCGATGCCGTAGCTGGTAGTCGCTGCCACGACGCCGTCGTCGTCGGGCTTCACGTAGTAGGAGTGCACGAAATAGACGTTGGTCCCTTGGTCCACGCCCTCGAATACCGGGGCGGGGCGCTTGATGGAGAGCTGGTTCCATCCCATGTGGGGGACCTTGAGGCTCTCGCCCGCCTCCTGCATACCTTCCGGAAAGCGGAGCACCCGGCCGGGGATCACGTTCAGCCCCTGGTGCAGGCCGAACTCCTCGCTCTCGGTGAAGAGGAGCTGCAGGCCGAGGCAGATGCCGAGGAAAGGCTTCCCTTCACGGACCACCCTGAGGATCGGCTCGACGAAACCGCCTTGCTCCAGGTTCTTCATGCAGTCGCGGAAGGCGCCGACGCCGGGAAGGACCACCCGTTGCGCATCGAGCAGCACCTTGGGATCGGAGGTGACGACGGCGTCGAAGCCGACCTTCTCGAACCCCTTCTGAACCGAGCGGAGATTCCCCATGCCATAGTCAATTATTGCGATCATATGAAAATCCTTCTGGCGCAGACGGGCAGAGCCATCTGCCGGTGCGAAACTGTCTTCCAATTGTCAATTGTCAATTGCCTACTTACAGCTTCCCCTTGGTCGACATGACCCCTTCGATGCGCGGGTCGATCTGCGTCGCGAGGTCGAGCGCCCGCGCCGCCGCCTTGAAGCAGGCCTCCAGGATATGGTGCACGTTGTTGCCGTACATGACGTTCACATGCAGGTTTGCGCCGCAGTGGTTCACGAAGCCCTGGAAGAACTCGTGCACCAGCTCCACGTCGAAATCCCCGATCTTCACCTTGGGAAGCTGGACGTTGTAGACCAGGTACGGCCTGCCGGAAAGGTCGGTCGCGACGCTGGCCAGGGTCTCGTCCATCGGAACGACCGCCTGTCCGTAGCGGCGGATGCCGCACTTGTCACCCAACGCCTCCTTGAAGGCGGCTCCCAGCACGATGCCGATGTCCTCCACCGTGTGGTGGAAGTCGATGTCGATGTCCCCTTTTGCCTCGATATGGAGATCGAACAGGCCGTGACGGGCGAAGAGGTCCAGCATGTGGTCCAGAAAGGGAACGGAAGTGGCTATCCGCGCCTCCCCCTTCCCGTCAATGGTGAGGGAGAGCTTGATCTGGGTTTCCTTGGTGATCCGTTCGATGACTGCCGTTCTGGCCATGGTCGCCTCCTCCTATAATTGCAAGCTGCACATTGAAAACTACCGGTCGAGCCTGAGGCTCACCGATCTGCCGTGGGCATCGAGCCCCTCCAGCCCCGCGATCCTGACGATGTCGTCCCCGACCCTCTGCAGGCCGCCCTTGGTGAAGTGGATGATGGAACTCTTCTTCACGAAGTCGTCCACCGAGAGCGGCGAAAAGAACCGCGCGGTGCCGCCGGTGGGGAGTGTGTGGTTGGGGCCGGCCAGGTAGTCACCCGCGGCCTCCGGGGTGTAGTGCCCCATGAAGATCGCGCCGGCGTTGCTGATGAGCGGCAGTATCTCGAACGGGTTCTCCACTGCCAGCTCCAGGTGCTCGGGAGCGATCCTGTTGGAGAAGGAAATCGCCTCGTCCAGGGTCCCGGCGACGATGATGACGCCGAACGATTCCCACGACTTGCGCGCGATACCCTGCCGGGAGAGCTCCAGCAGCTGGCGCTCGACCTCCGCCGCCACCTGCTCGCCGAAGGAGCGCTCGGTCGTGATCAGCACCGAGGAGGCGAGCTCATCGTGCTCGGCCTGCGACAGCAGGTCGGCTGCGATGTGGGCGGGGTTGCCGCTGCCGTCGTTGACCACCAGGATCTCGCTCGGCCCCGCGATCATGTCGATGCCGACCTGTCCGAAGACGAGCTTCTTCGCCGTCGCCACGTAGATGTTCCCCGGGCCGGTGATCTTGTCCACCTTCGGGATGGTCTTGGTGCCATAGGCAAGCGCCGCAACCGCCTGGGCGCCGCCGATCCGGAACACACGGTCGACTCCGGCCAGCTTTGCTGCCACCAGCACGTGCGGATTGGTTTCTCCCCCCGGCGCAGGCGCTACCATGATGATTTCGCCGACCCCCGCGACCTTGGCGGGAACCGCGTTCATGATGACGCTGGACGGGTAGCAGGCCTTACCGCCGGGAACGTAGATGCCGACCCTGGCAAGCGGGGTCACCTTCTGTCCCAGCATGATGTCAGGCTCCTCGGTGGAGAGCCAGCTCTGCTGCTTCTGCTTCTCATGAAAACGTGTCACCCGCTCGACCGCGTGCCGCAGGGCCGCCAGGTCCTGCTCGTCGACGAAGGCAAACGCCTGGTCGAATTCCGCCTGCGTCACCTCGAGGGCGCTTGCCTCGCACTCCAGCCGGTCGAAGCGCCTGGTGTATTCCAGCAGCGCCTCGTCCCCGCGGCTGCGCACCTGGGCGATGATCCCCTGGACCACCTCCTCCACCTCGCGGCCCGACTCCTCGCCGCGCTCAACGATGGCGGAAAACTTCGCCTCAAAACCTTCTTCCCTGATATCGAGGAACTGCATGTTTAGACCCCGTAACTACATGGCATTGAATTCAGCAATATACCTTCCAGACCGAATCAGAACGCTTCGTGTAACCTGATGCGATTAATCCTCGATACGCTTCAGCCTGTCGTTCATCATCAGATACTCGTCTTCCAATTTCCCAAGCCGATTGTAAAGAGTGTCTAAATGACCCAACACGTCGGAAAAACGTTCGTCGTGCTCGACCTGTTTAGCTTTGATGGCATCAAATTCAGGTTTGAGCATTTTCTGATAGAAATTCAAGAACGCATCAGCCAACCCATTTTCCACGAAGCACCTCGCTAAATATGCTGCTCCAGCCCCTCGATGATCTTCGAGATCCTCTCGTGCTTGGTCTTGAGGCTCGCCCGGTTCACGACCAGCCGGCAGGTGATCTCGGCAATGGTCTCCACCTCCGCCAGGCCGTTCTGCTTCAGGGTCTCACCGGTGGAAACCAGGTCCACGATCCTCTCGGAGAGCCCCACGATCGGAGCCAGCTCGATGGAACCGTACAGCTTGATCAGCTCCACCTGTATCCCCTTGGCTGCGAAATACTTCTCGGTGACGTTGGGGTACTTGGTGGCGATCCTGATGTTGTTCCAGGCGGACGGGTCGTCCTTGCTCGAGAGCTCCACCGGCTCGGCGATTATCATGCGGCAGTAGCCGAACTTGAGGTCAAGAGGCTCGTAGAGGTCCTTTTCCTGCTCCATCAGGGTATCCTTGCCGACGATGCCGAGGTCCGCGCAGCCGTACTCCACGTAGGTCGGCACGTCGGTCGCCCTGACGATCATGTAGCGCATCTTCTGGGCCTCGTTCTCGAACACGAGCTTCCTGGTATCGGAGAGCAGTTCCTCGCAGTCGATGCCGATCTTCTTGAAGAGGGCGACGGAATCCTGCAGGATCCGCCCCTTCGGGATTGCAATGGTGATGAAATCAGTCATTAAAAACCTCATTGGTCAAGGACAGCAAGCATGTAAACGTATCAAAGATTTTGTAGTCTGGGGTTGTCGAGACGACCCCAACGGCGCAATGTCGGGGGTCACCCCAATCTACGGACTAATTTCCCTTCAGCCCCTACTGGCTGTTATCCTGTACCCGGACGATGTCCGCGCCGAGAGCCGCGAGCTTCTTCTCTATGGAATCGTAACCGCGGTCCAGGTGATAGATGCGGGAGATCTCGCTGACGTTGTCCGCCGCCAGGGCAGCGAGGATCAGGGAGGCCGAGGCGCGCAGATCCGTCGCCATGACAGGCGCACCAGAGAGCTTCTTGACACCCTTGACCGTGGCACTGTTCCCCTCGACGACGATGTCGGCACCGAAGCGGAGCAGCTCGGAGACGTGCATGAAGCGGTTCTCGAAGATGTTCTCGGAGATGACGCTCGCCCCTTCGGCGATGCACATGAGCGCCATGAACTGGGCCTGCATGTCGGTCGGGAAACCCGGGTACGGCCTGGTCTTGATGTTGACACCCTTGATCTTCCTGGGACCCTTCACCCGGACCACGTTGTCCTTGTTGGTGATTTCGACCCCGGCATCCTGCAGTTTGAACGCCAGGGCGTCCAGGTGGTCAAGGCGCATGTTGCAGATCTTGATGTCGCCGCCGGTGATGGCTGCGGCCACCATGAAGGTTCCCGCCTCGATCCGGTCCGGCATGACGGAGTGCTGCGCGGGGCTGAGCGACTCCACGCCCGTGATACGGATGGTGTCGGTCCCGGCGCCCTCGATCTGCGCTCCCATCTTGGTGAGGATCTCGGCAAGGTCGACGATCTCGGGCTCGCGCGCCGCATTTTCCAGGATCGTTTCACCCTTGGCGGTCGCTGCCGCCATCAGGAGCTGTTCGGTCCCGCCTACGGTGGAAACGTCGAAGTGGATCCTCGCCCCTTTGAGCCGCTTCGCCTTGGCCTCGACGTACCCGTGCTCCAGGGTGATCTCGGCGCCCAGCGCGGCAAGCCCCTTCAGGTGCAGGTTGATCGGGCGGGCGCCGATGGCGCAGCCGCCGGGAAGCGAGACCCGGGCCTGGCCAAAGCGTGCCAGGAGCGGCCCGAGCACGAGAACCGAGGCACGCATGGTGCGCACCAGATCGTAGGTCGCCTCGAAGCTGTTCACATTCGTGGTGTCGATCTTGACGACGTTGCCCCTGCCTTCCACGCTGGCGCCCAGGTGCTCCAGCACCTTGATGGTGGTATTGATGTCCCGCAGGAACGGGACGTTGCTGATCTCGTGGCAGCCGGGTGCCAGGAGGGTGGAGATGAATATGGGGAGGGCGGCGTTTTTCGAACCGCTCACGGTTACCTCGCCGGAGAGCTTAATGCCGCCTTTTATTACCAGTTTGTCCACTGCGTACCTCTGTTGATGTGTGTTGTCACGTTATTGCCCAGTCTCGAAAATGAAGGGGGTTGTATCGTCTTAGGCTAGTCGGCCAACCTGCCGCCCACCACCCGCTCGATGCCGGCGGGGTCCAGGGCTGTGAAACAGTCCGCAGAGAGCCCGCCGTCCTGCAACAGTCCGAGCACCTCGGGTGCCTGCCCCGCGCCGACCTCGAACAACAGCCAGCCCCCAGGCGTCAGGTGGTCGGGGGCCCGGGCGACTATGGCCCGGTAAAAGTCGAGGCCGTCGGCTCCGCCGTCCAGGGCACCAAGGGGCTCAAAGCCGCGCACCTCCTGCTGCAGGGTGGCAAGCTGCGCCGCCGGTATGTAGGGTGGGTTGGAAAGGATCATGTCGAAGCGCCGGCCGGTAAAAGGATCGAAGAGCGACCCCTGGAAAAACTGCACCGTCACGCCGTTTTTCAGCGCGTTGTCACGGGCAACGGCGAGCGCCTCGCCGGATATATCGACGGAGCAGATTTCGGCCTCGGGAAGCGCCTTGGCGAGGGCCACAGCCACGCAGCCGCTGCCGGACCCGATGTCCAGGAGAGTGCGCGCAGCGCTTCCCCTTTTCACCCCCTCGGCGACGAGCACCTCGGTGTCGTGCCTTGGAATCAGGACCGCGGGAGTCACCTGGAAATCGAGTCCCATGAACTCCTGGCTCCCCAGAATATACTGCAGCGGTTCGCGCCTGCCGCGCCGCGCCACCATGCCGCGGTAGGCGGAAAGCTCTGCCTCGGCAAGCGGCTTGTCGAAGTTGAGGTAGAGACCGACGCGGTCAAGGGAAAGCGCCTCGCAGAGCATCCACTCGGCCTCGAGCCGAGGATTCTCCACACCCTTATCCGCCAGATACCCCTTGGTCCAGTTGAGTATCCTGAGGACGTCCCATTTTTCCTGCTGCGTCGTCGTCATAATTGTGTCTCGTGCCATGGATCATTATCGCCTGAGCGCAACCGACCGCCCATTACCCGCGAGTCGTCTACTTCACCTGTCAGTTCACTTCGCTTTGCGCCTGCAGCGCCTCCATCTGGTAGTGGGCGCGCAGGGCGTCGGCGATCTCGGCGATGTCGCCTGCCATGATGGCGTCGAGGCGGTACAGGGTGAGCCCGATCCTGTGGTCGGTCATCCTCCCCTGCGGGAAATTGTAGGTCCGGATCCTCTCGCTCCTGTCGCCGCTGCCGACCTGGCTCTTGCGATCCGCGGCCATTATGGCGTTTTGCGCACTCACCATGGCGTCGAGGATGCGCGACTTCAGCACCTTCATCGCCTTGGCGCGGTTTTTTATCTGGCTGCGCTCTTCCTGGCAGGCGACCACGGTTCCGGTCGGCAGGTGGGTGATCCGCACCGCGGAGTCGGTCGTGTTGACGTGCTGTCCGCCCGCGCCGGAGG